>NZ_JBMFLX010000030.1:5243-17111 GCF_049970975.1 Infirmifilum sp.
CAATCGCTGCGCGCGTGGTAGAAAAGCTTCTTGAGAGGGGCCTGGAGCCCGAAGTATGGATGAGCGCAAATGTTCCCGGTGGAGATGAGAGAAATAAAAGATATATAGAAAAATACTCTGAAAAGATTAAATACCTTTAAAAACACACTATTTTTTAAAAAATTCTTCTTCAAGGCCCTAGTATAAATGGAATAACACCAGTTATCAACGTAAGGACAGCTAGAATCTTTACAGCAGCTGTGGTTGCAGGGTAAGACGGCTTGGGCTCTCCTTTACCCCAGTATAACGCCTTAATAAGGCGTACGTAGTAGGCTGCAGCTATGCCCGTGTTGAGAAGCGCTAGGCCTGTCAGCCAGGGAGCCTGTGACGCTGGCGCGAGGAACAGATAAAGCTTCCCCCAGAAGCCGGTCAGAGGAGGCATTCCCATGAGGCTGAGAGTTAGAATGGCAACCGATGCGGATAGGAGGGGGTCAACTTGTCCGAGACCGCCGAGCTCGTTAAGCAGGATTGGTCTCCCTTCTTTCTTCCTGAGAGTTTTTGCGAAGAGGAATAGGCCTGTCTTGGCCAAAGAGTAAGCCAGGAGCTGTATGGCGAGACCGTAGAGCGCGTATCGATGAGTCTCGCCTCCCTGGATTGCCAGGGAAGCTACGCCTATCAAGAGGTATCCAGCCTGAGCAATGCTGCTGTAGGCTAAGAGTCCTTGGAGGCCTGGCTGTAGTAGAGCAGTTATATTCCCATACGTCATTGTCAGAACAGCCATAGTGCCGAATAGAAGAGTCCAGAGATCTCTAGCGCTAGGAATGAGTGTAACTGACAACTTGTAAAGAACTAGAACAGTAGCAGTCTTGGAGAGAGGCGCTATAACTGAGATTGGTAGAGGATCCGCGTAGCCATAGGCATCTGGCAGCCAAGCATGGAATGGGAAGACACCAATTTTGAAGCCAACAGATGCTAGTATTAGCGTCATGAGTCCCAGAGCTGTGGTTATAGCTAGGGGTGTATGTGTGTAGAGTGATAGGGTCCCCGTGGAGGATACAAGTATTCCAAGGAAGAGCAGGAAAAGATTGGTAGCTGCAAGGCCCATCAGCCCGTACTTGGCGGCCCCACTAGCTGAGAAACCATCGCGCGGGATGGCCATCAAGGCGTAGCTTGAGACGGAGAAGAGCATCCATGACGCAAAGAGCATGAGTATGCTTCCCGACCATGCGATTCCCAATAATCCTAAAACAGAGGCTGCAACGAGCAGGAATAAGCCGCCTGGATGCTTGTATTCACGGGACGGGTCGCGGAATCCTATCAAAGCAATTATCATGTCTAATAGAGCTATAAGGAGAAGTGCTTGCGAGAAGGCATCTGTGGAAACTTCTCCGATGGGCTGCGAAGGTGGGTTGAGTAGTGATATCCCGTTTAAAATCGAGGCTAAGCCTAGGGAAATGATGGTTATAGTGAAGGATATGTTATGTTTTCTTTCAAGAAAGAGCGTTAAGAGCATACTCGAGAAAAGCACGATGATGCTTGCAAGGAGGAGCTCCGTCGTCATACTAGATCACCCACAGGATTATGATAAGAAGGATTATCGAGAAGCCGAGCCAGAAATAGATGAGGTAGTGTGGGGCACGCCCTGTCTGCATCTGCTTGAAGCCAGACCAAAGTGCCTTGAAGCCGTTTACAAGCTTCACGTGCAGGATCGCGTCATATGCTGACTCAATGAGTCTCGTTGAAGTAGAGAGAGCGATGAAGGACGCGGGCAGTACCCTGTGATAGAATGTGTCAATTACTCCCCTGTCTATATATTTCGACGTGAAGCTTGACAGGGCTTGGAATCCGGCCACTATTGTCCTGTAATAGACAGCGTTGAGGTACCACCTGTCGTAGAGGAAGCCGTGCAGGGATGATAAAAGCTTGCTTGCCTGAATACGGGGATAGGGAGTCCATTTCTTGGAAGAGTATAGGTACAAAACAACGAGAAAACCACCCAGGGCTAAGGTTAGGGTTGCCTCCGTGGCTCCCGAAATCCCGGTATGCTCTGTCAACCTTAGTTGTCCTTGAACCCCAAGCGTGTGCTCCAAGAGGCCTTCTATTCCAGTGTTTAGAATAGGCCATGCGAGGCCGAGGAGAAGGCTGAGAACGCCGAGAAATAGGTAAGGTACTAACATTGCAGGACGGGGTTCATGGACATGCTCGGACTTTGGAGGGCCCGTGAACACTCTAGCGAATACACGAGCTGTATAGATTGCTGTCAGGCCAGCTGTTGTGACTGCTAGGATTGTTGGAATGACTAATCCATCCTCTGCTGTTAGGTGAATTATTTCATCTTTGGTCCAGAACCCGGCAAAGGGAGGGATGCCGGAGAGGCTCAAAGCTGCTAAGAGGAATGCAATAGTAGTAAGCTTCATGGATGCTGCTAGTCCACCCATGTCGTCTATAAACCTGCTGTGAACAGCATGTATCACCGCGCCTGCAGCAAGGAAAAGCGCGGCTTTGAATACAGCGTGACTCATAAGGTGCGAGAACCCTGATGATAGTCCCCCCAGGGAGCCAATGGCTAGTGTTCCAGCGGCAACGCCCAGGAACATGTAGCCGAGCTGGCTGGCGGTGGAAAACGCTAGTACGAGCTTTAGCTCTCTGCTGACGATAGCCATTGTAGCCATTATGAATGCTGTGAATGCGCCGAGAAGCGCGATGTTCTCCAAGAAGGATGGAATGATATTGGGGGCTCCTATAGCGTTCAGGGCTAGGTGTGCGGCAACTAGGAAGGGTGCGAAGCGTAGTAGAAAGTAGACGCCGGCTTTGACCATCGTGGCTGCGTGTATAAGGGCGCTTACTGAGGTGGGACCGGTCATAGCCGTCACCAACCACTCGTGGAAGGGAAACTGGGCACTTTTCGCTATCGCACCTAGGAAGAGAAGCCATAGGAAAGCTGGCAATACACCCGCAGTGAAGAGCCTAGAGGCCCAGGTAGCTTTAGAAACTTCTGAAAGAAGCGTTGTCCCTAGTAAAGTGTGGAGCGTGGCTATGCCAAAGATCATTCCGACGTCGCCTATCCTTGTAAAGGTGAGTGCTCTTAGACCAGAGTGGCTTGGCTCAAACCACATCGGTATCCCGAGGGCCTTCCTTCCTGGATCTCCTACCCATCTTTCTTCTTCGTCTGTGAACCAGTGCCCTATAAGAGCGTAGCTTGCTAAACCCGTACCCTCCCAGCCTACAAACATAGCTAGAAGATTGTCTGAGAGGATGAGGAGCATCATGCTTCCCACGAAGAAGGTGAAAAAGATCCAGTATCTGGTCTCCCCTCCCTCTCCCCTCATGTATTCATAGCTGTAAACGGCTATCAGGAAGCTGAGCCAGGAGACGACTAGTGCCATGAGTGTTGAGAGCCCATCGAAATAGACGCCTACATTGACGCCAAGTGTTTTGATCCAGGTGTAGGACAAGTGTGGCTCGTGGCCCGTGAGTAATTCTAAGAGGCCGAGGGTTGATGCCAGAGCTGAGGACAGGATGCCCGTGATGGCTATTATTGATTTAGCCTTCCAGGAAGCCTTTGAGAGAATCAATACCATGAAGGTCGCAATGTAAGGGCCGAGCCATGCAAGCAAGAGTGCTTCGGTCAACTCGCTTCACCCCTGATTCTAATGCGGCGTTATCTGTGAGAGCTGGGTTACCAGTGGGTCGATCAGCGGTGAGGCTAAAAGGAATGAGAGTACTCCGAGGGCAGCAAGGATAACTAGAGGAACCAAGAGCTGGCTTACCGCCTCGTGGGCGTTGCCCACCTTTAACGAGCCGTAAAAGACTCGCTTCATCGTGAGGAAGGCATAAGCTGTCGAGAGACCTATGCCTATTAAGAGTGCAACGGCTACTCCGACGTACCAGGCCGTGCCAAGCCCAAGGGCTTTTTCAACAACCCCACGGATTATAAGGTACTCGCTCCACAAGCCCGCCGTGGGAGGTATGCCTGTTATATGCATGAAGCCGAGAAGCGCTAGCGCAGCAGTATACGGCATTTTCTCGGCTAACCCTCCCATTTTGGTGATGTCCCTAAGGCCATGGTATGTGACTATAATTATCCCAGCGACCCCGAAGAGGATTGCTTTCCCGAACGCATGAACCATATAGTGTAGAAATGTGCCTGCGAATCCGTAAGACGTGACTGATGAGAGTCCTAGCAATAGATAGCCCATCTGTGATATACTGCTGTAAGCAAGAAGCCTCTTGAAGTCTGTCTGGTTTAGGGCCATGAGACCACCATATATTATTGTGGCTAAAGCCCATACGGCAAGGAGTGGGCTGTTTGACGCGAAGGTGTTAGGGAAAACTACGTAAACTATTTTGAACATCATGGCTGCGCCTAGACCGATGAGGTTAGGGCTTAGGAGTGCTGAGATCGGTGTGGGGGCCTCCGCATGTGCGTAGGGAAGCCACATATGTACACCAAGGACTGCAAGCTTAACGGATAGGCCGATGATCATGAGCCAGAAGGCATAGACGGCTAGAGTTATTCCTTCACCCATTCCCAGTTTATATCCACTCGTCATATCTATGAAGTCGAATCCCTTCTGGAACCCCACTGTAAGAGCACCTATCAGGAACAGTAGTGCGCCTACATGGGTCCATAATAGGTACATGATCGCTATTCTTATCCTGTCGCCATAACCGTAGAAGGCTATTAAGAGAAAGCTGGGTATGAGTGTGAGTTCTAGGAAGACATAGAATTCAATAATGTTTGTAGAGAGAACTGTTCCTATCATGGCCAGCGAGAAAAGCTGGAACAAGAAGTAGTAGGAACGCCATCCAGGAGGACTAATTCCTTCGTGTTTCATTTCCTCGTAGCGGTGATGCATGTAGGGTAGGCTGTAAAGTGCTATTAGAGCCGTTGTTACCGCTATGGAGAAGGCCACGAGGAACGATGGTGCGTCGAGGAGTAGACCGAACGTTCCTAGCCCGACAACGTTGAGGCTTAGAGGATCACTCCATGGTCTACTTGCCGCATGAATAACGTAGGCGGCTAGCAGGCTTCCCGCCGAGACAAATAAAGAGCCGGAGGCCAATAGCGCTGTGATCTTCTTATCTTTAAAGAAAAGTATAAGCAAAGCCGACGCTAACGGGGATAACAACGCTATCCATAAAAAGGGTATGCTACTCAACCTCCTCACCCCTTAAACCAGGAACCTGATAAACATCCACATGTTTAAGCCTCCTAAATAAAAGAACAAAAATAGAAACCAATACTCCCACCTCAACACTACTGAGTGATATTGCCAGAATAGCAAGAGAAGAGGCCAGCTCGGGGCTCCTCGTTGATAAAGCCAGGACGGCTAGAAGCACCCCGTTAAACATGACCTCAAGCGAAATTAACACCTTCACCGCGCTCCTGCTCGAGATGGCTCCAAAAGCACCGGCCTGTATTAGAATAGCTGAAACGACAAGTAGGGACTCCATGATCATGTGTTACCCACCTCATCACCAGAGGCCAACATGATACCGGAAACTATCAGGACTGCCAAGGAAATCGTAAGGAATATTATTGCGAGGGGGTTTTGATGGAAGAGATACTCCCCCAAGCGCTCAAGATCCAGGTTCACTACATTTATCGTATATCTCTGAACTTCGAAAAATAGCGCTAGAAGAGATGCGGCCAACAACGTAGAGGTTAAGAGTGCTGGGAGTAAGGCTTTCTTCTCGAGGCCTGCCGTGCGACCTATTAGAACTACTCCGAAGACTACGAACATGACTGTTGCCCCCACGTAGACTAATGCATGAAAAACACCTATGAAGCCGTAGCCAAGGAGCGCTATCAGTGATGCGGTCGAGAGGCCTGTAACACCTAAAAGTATAGCGGCGTAAAAGTCTTCTTCCGACTTGACCGCATATACTGCAGAGAATATAGCTGCTAGGGAGCTCAACAGGAAGCTTAATTCTACGCCACTAGGCAGGCTCATGTCTCAACCCCCTCTCCTCATCTATTACTGTTTTCAGTTTTTTGGCCCCCTCAGCGACTACTGGGGATACGGGCTCTTGCGAGAATTTTTCAGGAGTGAAAATCATTTCTTCTAGCTGTTTGAAAGCTACGTCGTGAACCTTTGTCATCTCCAAAGCGTTTTGAGGACAAATGTCAACGCAGAAACCGCAGAAAATACAGCGCTGATAGTTCACGCCTGGCCTCCCCTTCTTGTCCTCACGGGTACGATACATCTTCATCGCGCCAGCTGGACAAATCATGGCGCAGAGACTGCACTGGATGCACTTCTCCGGGTAATACCTTATTAACCCTCTATAACCCGTCGGAAGCTCTATGTACTCCTCTGGATAGTACACTGTAATGCGATTCGGTGATATAAGGTACTTTAGACCCGTCTTTATGGCCTTTAAATGTTTACCAAACGATTCAATAGGTTCAGACAATATTCACCACCCTTAAGAAAATTGATAGGAGAACAGCGATAAGTGATAGGGGAAGGTAAACCCTCCACCCCGCCCTTAAAGCCTGGTCGAGCCGGTACCTCCCGTAAACCGCTCGAAGGAACACTATGAATAACATCAGAAGGAATGATTTGATGAACAAGAATATTCCTGCCAATCCCGGGTAAATGGAGTATAGCGGTGTTATAACGGGGTTCCAGCCTGAGAGGAAGAGTATACTGTATATCAGAGTGAGAGAATAGAGCTTAAGGTATGCAAGCCCCATCCCTATACCGAAAATAATACCACTATACTCCACGTAGGGTCCAGCAACTATTTCCTGTTCACCCTCGACGATGTCGAAGGGCAACTTGCCTGCACTCATCACCATCCCGACAAAGAACGTAAAGGCTGCAATAGGGTTGAGAAGTAGTCCTGGTAGCCACTGCTTCGTGACTGCCTCTTCGAGATCAAGAGTCCCGTATAGAAGGCCCATTGCGAGAGCACTAAGGAAGACGACGGCTTCATATGCTAGCCCCATAAAGGCCTCCCTTACAGCGCCCTGGATGGCGAATTTATTGTTAGAGGCCCAGCCCATGAGCATTACGGAAAGCGGTATAGTGGATATCAGGGCCAGGACGGCGGGCAGAGAGTACTGAGACTTTATGGGTACGAAGCCCGGGGCAGAGGGTATAAATGCGAAGGGAACTATGGCGAGTGTTAGAGCCATAACCGGTGCAACTACAAAGGGAGTCTTGTCAGCAGAGTCTGGAATTATAAATTCTTGAAACATGTATCTGACTCCGTCTGCTAACATCTGCAAAACTCCTCCCAGCCTCCTGGTAACATAAAGAGGGCCTACGCGCATCTGTACCCTGGCTGCAATCTTCCTCTCAGCCCAGATTATGATGAGTAAGACCATGAGAGCCGTTAAAAGCCCTGGAAAGACTATCGGGGCGAAGACCTGTGGGCTTAGTACTATTTTCAATAACCATGTGATTATTCCTTCAATATTCATAACCCTCACCTATCACCCTCCGGCGGGAAGTAGTCGAGACTACCATAAATGGCTGGGAAATCCATAAACCTGTGACCGGGCATAAGGTAGCGGAAGAGGATCACGTTGCGGAAACTGGGTGTCACTACTCTTAGCCTGTAAGGTTTAGTGCTGCCCGCACCGGTAACGTGATAGAATATTTCGCCGTGCCCCATTTCGACCCTGCTTACGGCGTCCCCTTCGGGGAGTTTGAGAGAGGCAAAGATTCCGGGAAACTTGACTTGGCCTGTCTGTGCAACCTGCTGTCTTATGGCTGGTGGGAGCAGACGCGTATACTTCTCAGCAAAGATAGGGCCTTGCGGGAGCTTCTTAATTACTTGTCTTATAAGGCTCATGCTCTGCCTTATCTCCTCTACCCTGACCTGCATCCTGGCAAGGCAATCGCCGTCTTCACGCATAGGAATTTCAAACTCAAGGTCAGGGTAAGCTGCGTATCCCTCGGCAAGACGTGCATCGTACTTTACACCGCTTGCGCGGAGGTTTGGACCTACTATGCCAAGCCTGCTAGCCTCGCTCTTCTTTAAGACCCCTACCCCCTCGTACCTGGATCTGACCTGAGGGTTATCGAGGAAAATCTCCATGTAGTCTTTTAGTCTTCTCTCCATGTACCTTATAGCCTTCTCAGCCCTCTCGGGAAACGCCTGAGGCATGTCGCGCCTTACCCCTCCTGGAACGCTGTACGTATGGGTTAGTCGAGCGCCCGTGAGATCTTCCGCGAGCTGTATCCACACCTCACGGTCGCCGAAGGCCCACATGAACATCGTTGAATGATTTAGCATTATGCCGGCGATTCCTAAGCCGTAGAGGTGGCTTGAGATCCTGTTAATCTCGGACAGGAGTACACGCAAGTATTGGGCCCTTGGTGGCGCCTCTACGTCGAGGAGTTTTTCCAATGCGAGAACTAGGCCTAATGTGACGTTGTGGCTGTCTATTATTGTCATTCTCTCTAGAAGAGGTATAGCTTTTATGACCTCTCTACCTTCAGCCAGTTTTTCCATTGTTCTGTGTACGTAGCCTATGTCCGGATCCACACTTACGATTATATCTCCTTCGAGGCGGACTATGAAGCGCATGTGCCCTGAGGAGGGATGCTGAGGACCTATGAAGAGCTCATAGATGGACTCGTCTCCCTCCTTGGCGATGAGCCTACTGTAAACAACGCCGTTTTCACTCGAGGTCGACATAGATACCCTCCTCTTGCACCTTATAATCCTTGCGGAGCGGGGGTATTTCGGACCACCACGGGGGTAGTAGCAGGTGTCTGAGATCAGGGTTTCCCTCAAATACTACCCCTAGCATCTCCCAGGTCTCACGCTCCAGTAGTATCGCGTTGGGCCAAACATCTATAAGGCTCTCTAGTCTAGGATTATCACGTGGGACTCTTACACGTATTTCTAAGAGCAACGATCTTAGATCATCATTATAGCTTTCAGCGTGATAGACTACTTCGATCGTGTTGTTCTGCGGCCAGTCTATACCCTCGATGGAAACCAGATGGTCAAATCCAAGACTGATGGCTTCTTCGGCTACCCTCCGGAGACTCTCAGGGAGGGCTATGACTCTTACCCTCCTGTCGAGGACAGAGACCTGTACCCCCAGGCGGGTGAAGGTTTCCTCTAAGACCTTAACCTTCTCTCCTCCACTCACCCTTCCTCACCTTTTCCTGTAACATGATCACCGCCCGGGCAACTGCCTCTGGCCTAGGCGGGCAGCCAGGTATATAGAGCTCAACTGGGAGGATGTCTTTTGGCCTAACAATGTTATAGCTGTTGTAGAATAGGCCTCCATCTATAGCGCAGGCTCCCATGGCTATCACGAACTTGGGTGAGGGCATCTGGTCATATACTATCTTGGCGGCCTCACCCATCTTCTTTGTAAGCGTCCCCTCTACAACAAGTAGATTTGTCTGCCTGGGAGAGTTAAAAGGCAGAAAACCAAAACGCTCCGCGTCAAACCTAGGGGCAGAGGCTGCTGCGAATTCTGCTCCACAGCACGAGGTCGTAAAGTGCACGGGCCAGAGGCTGAAGGAAATAGCCCAGTCCCGCAGAGAACGGATGGGGGTCTTCTCGACAAGCCATTGAGCTGCACGGCGAGCTGTATGGTCAAGGTTCCCGATTAATAGCATGCTGAAGGGACAGGACATGAATTACACCTAGATTCGCCATAAACTTATCTCATCCGCCAGCTTGAGCCCCCACCAAACAACCGGGATGACTGCCAGTAGCATGGCCCCTACTATTACCAATCCTTGTTGAAGATTAGAGAATGGGAGAAGGTAGAGGAGAATTATTAGGGGTTCTATACCAAGATAGAGAATTAGATACCCGTAGTACTGGAAGGGGATACGTTTCTTAGCCTCACCCTTTGGAGGATTACCTGCCTCGTAGCGTAACCTTTTAAAGGGTCTCGCAGGACCTCGCTCGAGGAGAAGCGCTAAGAGTATAACGAGAAGTCCAGCTAATATCCCCAGGATGACGACTAGGAGCAGTGTCAAGGCGGGGCCCAGAGCTGTTCACCAGTATATTCTTCCGAGAAATTACTATAAATATTATGCTTGTTGAATATATCAAGCGCGAATTTTACATTTTTGTAAAAATTACCAAAAAATTTTAGAGTGCTAAAGACCAAAATAGGATACTATCGTCGGACAGAAAATGAATGCGACAAGGCTGAAGAGCACTAATAGGAAACTTGTAAGCAATGCAACTCTGTGTCTTAGATGCACAGCATCGTTGGAGCCGCTGGCAAGGGTGTAGAAGATGCGGAAGTAATAGGCGAAAGATATTATGATTGAAAACATGAAGCCAAGCCCTACTAGAACATTGAATTGGAAGAGCCCGACACCCATGTAGAGCTCACTCCAAAATGTTAATAGTGGAGGAGCTCCTGTGAGTCCCAGAGAGGCTAGAATAACCGTGAACTTTAGCACGTTGTTCTTCGAGGCCACTCCATAGAGCTTTGAGAGATGGCGTGTTCCATATTCGGCTAGCAAAACACCGGAAACTATGAAGAGGGCTGATTTTAGGAGACCGTGCGCGAATACATGTAGGAATGCGTAGACCGTCGCCAGGTTGTTGCCGGTAGCCCATGCCAGCAAGATATAGTTTACATTTGCAAAGCTGCTGAATGCCAGTAGACGCTTGAGGTCATCCTGCTTGTATGCGGAAAGATTTCCTATGAACGCACCTATTAGTGCGAGAGGTAGTACTATGTAGCGTATTAATTCTTCGCCGAATACCAGTCTATAGACTAGGATTGCTGCTGACTCGATAACCACACCTGACAATACTGCGCTTGCAGTGCTTGGCGCAGCCATGTGGGCGTCCGGGAGCCAAAAGTGTAACGGGAATAAGGCGGCCTCGGTCCCGAAACCTAGAAGGAGGAAAATCTTGGCTAATATGCTAGATGAGGGGACAGAGTGTATTGAAGTTGACCCAGTTTCTATGAATACAAGAATTATCCCTATTAGCGCTAGAGCCGTTCCAGCTCCGCATAGCATTAGGTATTTAAGTGCGGCTTCAGCGCCCTCCTTATTCCTATGGTATGCTGTCAGGGAGACAACCGCAGTGCTCAGGATTTCCCACTCAAGGAAGACTTTTACTAAATCTTTCGTGTGAGTTATCAGTATAGAGGAAACGCATAGGACAAGAATTAACAGGTTATGAGTCGATACGTCCTCTTCGATGAGAGAATACCCAGTCACAACTGCCGCGATTCCTATAAGCGAGGATGTAAGACCTATGAGTCCTACTGGACTTCTCTCGGAGAGTGATAGGCACAGTACGATTAAGAGTAGGATTGCCGCCATTGTCTTGGAAACCGGTTTCCTAAATCTCTGTGGTAGTAGCCTGACCACCAGGAATAGTAGAACGCCACATAGGCCGATATTGATCAATGCTTCCTCGAGCAATCTACATCACCCCCATAACTATAAGTAGGATAACGAGCAAGAGCCCGATTAGCCACAGTGTGTTGATGGAGGGTATACCTGTTTGTAGCTTGCGGGAAAGGTCCGATGCTAAATTGATTGCTTTAGATGCTATAATGCTGTAGGCTTCGTCTATGTAAAAGCCCTTATCGGCAATCTGTGCGAGAGGCTTATAGACTGACCTGACATACACGCACGTGTAAGAGTCCTTCCCCCAGAGGTAATAAGCTATTAGAATACCTAATCCCAATCCTAACAGGGCGCTGGGGTCTAGCTCGGCAAACTCAGCCGCTACACCTAGCATTCGGGAGGCTTGAGTTAAAATCAATATACCTGTGAAGGTGAGAATAGATAGGACTATGATGGGAACTATCATAGCCGGGTTGTGCTCCTGCATCTTCTTACGGGGAGCGCCTTTGAAGAGCCTAAAGTAAAGCCTGAATATATATAGAGAGGAGAGAAGAGAGATCGTGAACGCTAGCAGATA
>NZ_JBMFLX010000031.1:0-16605 GCF_049970975.1 Infirmifilum sp.
TTAAAAAGAATTTCAAAGCCAGGGGAGTAACGGGCTATATGGGGGAAGAGATAAACAACCTTCTCCTGAAAATTTTATAAACAATTTTGTTCTCCTCTCCTTTAAAATCCCTTGCTCTCTCCAGGTGAAAATCCAAGGAGCATTCATTATTTCAATAATGAAGAGTATATACGTTTTATTCCTTACGTGGACAGACAGGTGTAACACTAAAGTGCTTTTCTTGAATATATTTTAGCGCTTATTCTTTGAAAAGGATAATTCAGGGTACTGTAGTGAACAATACAAGGCTGTTAAACTTTACACCATGGTATTGGTTCCTAGCTTTATTGCCTTATTAGTGTAAAGGCCGTCTCTTCCTACTCCTAACCCGGCAAAATTTTAAAAGCTCTTAGACTTTTGCTATGAGGTGCGTTAAATTGGTCAGACGAAAAGAGAGGAAAAGCAAGTATTTCCGTGGAAGCCGAACTCACGGATGGGGTAGGGTGGCCCAGCACCGTCGTAGTGGAAGAAAGGGTGGGCGTGGCTTCGTCGGGTATCACAAACATAAGTGGAGTTGGACTGTGAAGTATGCTCCAGACCTTTACGGGTCTTATGGCTTCAAGCGCCACCCTTCGATCGTTGTCCAATACGCTACCATTAACGTTGGCGTTTTGGATGAGCGGCTAGAAAAGTTGGTTGAAGCAGGTTTAGCCTCAAAAAGTGGAGATAAATACTTTGTTGATCTGTCAAAGCTGGGGATAAACAAGCTAACAGGCTCCGGGAGGATCAGCAAAAAAGTTGTCGTAACTGTCGCGAAGGCTACTGATAAGGCTTTACAGAAGATAAAAGAAGCCGGTGGAGATGTTTTAATTCCAGGTGACGAAAATTGAGCGTATACGACAGGCTTTCAACGATCTTCAGAATACTTCCCGAGGTTGAACGTCCGCCTAGGCGTCCCGGGCTAAGTGAAAGGCTTTTTTGGACCGCCCTGATACTCATAGCTTATTTTCTGATGGGTCAAATACCGCTATACGGGATACCTAGACAGACAGGTGGAACAATTGGCGCACTAGAGTTCCTCCGTATAGTGATGGCTTCTAAGCGTGGAACCTTGATCGAGTTAGGAATAGGCCCAATAGTGACCGCCGGCATTATATGGGAGCTTCTTGTAGGAAGTAAAATCGTTAATCTTGACCTTACGTCTGCTGAGGGTAGAAAAACCTTTGCAGGGCTACAAAAGCTTACATCTATACTGTTCGCTGCCCTTGAGGCATTCGCCTACATCTACGGTGGCGTTTACGGTGCTTTAAGCGTACAGCAGCAATACCTAGTTTTTATACAGCTTTTCATTGCAAGCATATTTGTCATCCTAATGAACGATATGCTTGAGAAGGGCTGGGGTATCGGGAGCGCAGTCAGTCTCTTCATTGCTGCAGGGGTGGCCCAGCAGATATTCTGGGAGATGTTTGCACCCATAGGTCCCCTAGCTGATGGTTTGTACTATGGCTTTATCCCCTCCCTAGCCATTGGCATATCAACATTTGTAACAACCGGTAACTCAACGCTACTCAGATACTCAATTCTAAGGCCGACTGGTTACCCTGATCTTGTTAGCTTTATTTCAATGTTATTCCTTTTACTAATCCTTGCCTACATGGAGAGTACAAAAGTTACAATTCCAGTTTCAAGCGCCAGGTTTAGTGGTATGCGGACGAGAATACCCTTAAAACTACTCTATGTGTCCGTTATGCCTGTTATCCTTGTGGGAGCTTTATATGCTAACTTCTACATGATTACACAGGCCTTATGGCCTCGAGTAAACCCTGGGAACACTAACCCGTATCTGAACGTTATTGCTAAATTTAACTATACGCCTAATGGGCCTGTTCCAATGCCGGGCAGTCTTATTTACTATATAACGCCGCCCCGATCATTGTACTCAATATTGATTGATCCCGTACACGTGGCTGTGTATGCTTTGCTCTACATAGTATTAGCTGTGCTCTTCGGTGTTGCCTGGATAATAACCTCGGGAATGGATCCTGAAAGCCAGGCGGAGCAACTGGTAAAGGCACAGCTACAAATACCGGGTTTCAGGAAAAGCGAAAAGATAATCGCTAATATGCTTAGAAGATATATATGGAGCCTCACAATACTGAGCAGTATCCTAATAGGTATTATCGCGGTTATAAGCGACTTACTAAGAGCCATGGGAGGAGGCACGGGTATACTTTTACTTGTAGGAATAACAATACAATACTACTCTATACTTGCCAGTGAGCGTGCACTTGAAATGTATCCATCTCTATCAAAGCTCCTCGGCGAGTAGCTTTCTTTTCTCTCAAGTCTTGTTCCTTGTGAAAAATTTCCAAATAGTTATTAGAAAATAAAAAAATTTATAAATTGTATGATAAAATAAAATTTTAATACTTAAACAAAAATTAAAATTGGTGAGGCTGAATGCCGCGAAAGATAACCGACAAAATAATAGAACGTAAAAAGCTTATTCATGAGTATCTTAAAAAGCATGGACCAATACCTACTGTTGAGATCGTCAAGGATTTAGGCCTCTCCCACAGCCAAGTGTTTTACATTCTTCGCCTGCTTCTCCGCGAGGGCAAGGTTCGCGAGGAGAGAAGAGGTAAAATGGCTTACTGGGTTGCTGTTGAATAATATTCCTTGAGTCGAGCACAGCGGCTCAACATGCGTAGCCTTTAAATACTCACAGTTACATTTCCATTCGGGTGCGCAACGGATGGGTGGAAGACAGAGAACCTCTCTTTTCATTGAAAGAAAGAGAGAGTTAACAAAAGAGAAGTCACAAGCAGCAAAATCAAAGGAGAAATCCAGTGGGAAGTAAAGAGATAACGGAATTTTAAATGAGTGAATGTACATTTCCGCCGCCTAAACCTTTTATTAAGCGTGTTGTTGCCCTCCCCTCTTCAAACTTTTCGAATTTATCGGAGCCTGCTCGTACCTTTCATATAGCATTCCTGGCAAGGGCTCTAGGGATATTTCGCGTGGAGGAAGTCGCGATTTTCAGACATGAAGGCCTTCCGTGTGGAAAGGTAGCTGAAGTTTTAAAGGCTCTTGAAACTCCTCAGTACCTTAGGAGGAGGTTAATACCGATTAAAAAAGAGTTAAAGTACATAGGGCTAGTCCCTCCGCTCGCAATCCCACCCCATCAGCTTAGAAGGGATGACTATGATTTAAGAGAGGGAGTAGTCATAGCAAGACATGGAAAGTCACTTCTTATTGATGCGGGTCTTGAGAAGCCTCTTTTGGTAGAGGGAAATGCCGCAGTAGGTAAACGAGTAACAATTAGAAGAGAATTAAACGGATGGTCTCTTGTTCAGCCGAGTGATTTAAACATCTACTGGAATTTTCGAATTAGTTGTTTCAAGGATCTATTGTCCGTGGTCGAGACGTATAGGAAAAAAGATTTCTTGATTGTAGCGACTTCTAGGAGGGGGGAGGGATTAACCTATGAAAAGCTTAACTCGATAAAGGGGGAATTGATAAAGAGAGGGTCGAAGGGAGTTCTTTTCCTTTTTGGGAGTTGGAGGAAAGGCCTCTTCGAGATAGCGAGTGAGCATAACCAGTCGCTTCAAGAGTTATCCGACTATATTCTGAATACGCTTCCCTGTCAGGGTACACGGAGCGTCAGAACCGAGGAAGCCGTTCTTGCCACTCTCTCGGTCTTCAACATTTTCTTGGATTAACGATTATTCCTGTATGCCTTTGATCATGCCGTAAATTTAATAAGCTCTATCATTGTTGAATCGAACCGGTGCATCCTAGAAGTAGTGGTGGCGTTGAATGGCTAAAGGTCACAAACCTCGTAGAGGGTCTAGAGCCTATTATCCCAGAAAGCGTGCTCGAAGCATCGTAGCTAGGATTCGACGGTGGCCCAAAGTAGACAAGGTTGTCCCTTTAGGCTTTGCCGGCTACAAGGTTGGAATGTTGCATATTGTGGGCATCGAGATGAATAAAAACAGTCCATTCTATGGTCAGGAAAGGATATACGCGGCTACGGTTCTTGAGGTGCCACCTTTACTAGTTGTTGGAGTCCGACTGTACTCCTCGGGTGTTTATGGTCTGAAAACCTTAAGCGAGATATGGAGTCCTCAGCTGCCGGAAGACCTTAAAAGGGTCTTCACGATACCAAAGAAGGAAAACTATTCTGAAGAGCAGAAGAAAATCCTCGAGAAAATTGAAAAAGTTAAAGAAGTTAGGCTCATAGTTGCTACACAGCCCCGGAAGAGCGGTCTAGGGAAGAAAAAGCCTGAAGTATTCGAGATCGCAATTGGTGGTTCTCCAAAAGAAGCTCTAGAGTATGCCCTTGGGAAGCTTGGTAAAGAGATCGATATAAGCGAGGTCTTCAAAGAAGGAGACTATGTCGACGTCATCTCTGTGACTAAAGGAAAGGGATTCCAGGGCGTAGTAAAGAGATATGGTGTAAAGGAGATGCCGCGATGGCACAAGCATCGTAAGGGTCACCGTAGAATAGGAAGCGTCGGACCTCAAGGCCCCTCCATAATGTTTTACACTCCCTTCGCTGGACAAACGGGATTCCATCAGAGAACAGAATACAATAAAAGAATTATAAAGATTGGAGAAGTGGCAAAGGAGAACATTAACCCTGCGGGCGGCTGGCCTCACTATGGTCTAGTCCGTACGAAATTTATACTTATAGAAGGCAGTGTACCTGGAGCCATTAAGAGGCTTGTGAAGCTCAGATACCCGATAAGGTTGCTAAAACCCTTAGAAGCCCCCAAAGTAGTTTATATTAGCACACAACAATTCTCTCAAGTTAGTGGGTGAGCTTGATGAGCAGCATCGAGACAGTTGTTAAGGAAATAACCGTTTACGACATGGATGGAAACGAACAGAAGAAGATACCCCTACCAGTGTTCTTCAAGGCCCCTATAAGAACAGACCTCATACGTAGAGCCTACCTGGCAGCATTCACAGCTAGACTACAACCAAAGGGGACAGACGTTCTGGCAGGCCTGAGGACAACGGCTGAGAGCCTGGGTGTAGGACTCGGTATTGCCCGAGTTGCAAGGATCAAAGGAGGAATGCGTGCAGCTAGAGTGCCTCAAGCCGTTAAAGGTAGGCGCGCTCATCCTCCTAAAGTTGAGAAGATACTGGTTGAGAGAATAAACAAGAAGGAGAGATTACTTGCCCTTGCCTCCGCTATCAGCGCTACGGCTATTCTCGATCTTGTAAAACGTAGAGGCCACAAGGTTCCTGAGAAGCCGTTGCCTCTCGTTACCTTGGATGATATCGAGAAGGTGAACACAGCTTCAAAGCTTCGCGAGATACTTAAGAAGCTAGGAGTATGGCCTGACGTGGAGCGGGCTGCAGAAGGGATTAGGGTCAGGGCAGGCAGGGGAAAGACTAGAGGTAGGAAGTATAAAAAGCCTAAGAGTGTTCTAATAGTAGTCAATGATCACAGGGAAATTTCCAAGGCTGCTAGAAACATCCCAGGAGTCGAAGTTGTCAATGCGATGCAACTTTCAGTGCTTCATCTAGCCCCGGGAGGAGTTCCTGGTCGGCTCACAATATATACGGAAGGTGCACTTAAAACACTAGAGACTAGACTTTCTAAGCTAAAGGTGATGCGTGAATGAGCGGAAAAAATAGTAGTGTCATCATAAGGCCCCATCTAACAGAAAAGACGTTAAGGCTTATCGAGGAGGCAAATACATTGACATTCATAGTTGATCGTCGGGCAACGAAGAAACAAATCAAGGAAGAAGTGGAGAAAACGTTCAACGTGAAAGTGGAAAAGGTTAATACTCTTAACACAATGGACGGCAACAAAAAAGCTTATGTAAGACTATCTAAGGAGTATTCCGCTTCAGATGTGGCTACCAGGATGGGTCTAGTATAAGGGTGAGCTAGATGGGAAAAAGATTACTGGTTCAGAGAAGAGGTCGTGGAGGATCAGTATTTAGGAACCCAAAGTGGAAGAAGATAGGCCCGGCACGCTACATAGAATATAACGCCGAGGAATTCAAAAACAAGGTACTTGAAGGGTATGTCAAGGAGCTTGTACATGAACCTGGCCGCGGTACCCCCCTCGCTATCGTGCGATTTGAAGATGGCCGGGAAATGATAATGATACCGCCTGAAGGTCTCGCAGTCGGCCAGAAAATCTACTACGGCGCTAAGGCGCCTATTGCTCTTGGAAGCATCATTGAACTAGGTAGTGCTCCTGAGGGAACAATTGTATCCAACATCGAATTACGGCCCGGAGACGGTGGCAAGCTTGCAAGGAGTAGTGGAGCCTACGCTATAATACTGGCACACTCGAGGAACAAGACTCTCATACAGCTTCCCTCAAAAAAGGTAAAGGAAATAGATGGCAATGCTCGGGCGACTGTCGGAATAGTAGCGGCAGGAGGTAGAACTGAGAAACCTTTTCTCAAGGCTGGGAAAAAGTATTACTGGTCAAGAGCCAAGTCATTCAAGTATCCAACGGTTCGTGGCAAAGCAATGTCGCCATATGCACATCCAGCCGGTGGAGGACAACACCCCAAAGGGCTTACTCCAGCTCCCCGTAACGCACCCCCCGGGAGGAAAGTTGGACACATAGCGGCTAGGAGAACAGGAAGAAAGAAAGGCGCGTCTAAGACTCAAAGGTAGTACTAGTTTACTCTAAAGAATTCTCTCCTCAAATATTGAACTTTAACATCATCATATAGTGATAAACTTCTTGTTTGTTCCTATTCCGCTGGTACTCCTACATAAATAACAACAAGGTTTACTTACAAAATTATAAGTTATCAAAGTTATTATATATTCTGATGGCTAAGAAAATTGTTGTAGCAGGAGGAGGCTTCGGAGGTTTTTACGCACTCAAAACTCTGAGTGGAGCCGAGCTAGGATCACAACATGAGATAGTACTACTCGACAGTAGCGATAAATTCGTTTACCTGCCTTCGCTCCCATACTTACTTTCTGGAAAGAAGACTGTGGAAGACATAACAGAGCCCTTCGACAAAATATCTAAGAGACTAGGGATAGAATTCAGGAAGGGTGAAGTCACAGGAATTTCCTTTAAAGATAAACAGATTTTCCTAAGGGATAATGATGTTATAGAATACGACTATCTCATCATTGCTATAGGGGCCCAAATAGAGTATTTCGGGATTCCGGGTGCCGAGAACACGATACCTTCATGGAGGCTTGAACATTATCTTGAGATGCAAAAAATAATAGCATCAAAAAACGACATCAAAATAGGCATCGTTGGAGGTGGACTAACAGGGGTTGAGATCGCCGGTGAGCTAGCTGAGAGACTAGGCGGTGAAAAAATCACCATTATAGAAAAGATGCCGTATCTTCTACCGACACTCAACCACCAAAAAGCCTCTTTAGCGGTAGAGAATTTCCTCAAATCTATCGGAGTTAACATTGTCAAAGGGGATGGCGTCAAGAAGGTGGAAGGAAGCACTGTTACGCTTGAAAGCGGGCAAAGTCTAGAATTTGACGCCGTCATATGGTCTGTAGGCATTCGAGCTCCGAGGTTAAAGTTCGATTTGCCCGTTGAGACTTCGGGTAGAGGTTGGATAGCTGTGAATCCAAATCTAACCGTGAAGGGGGTAGACAACGTGTATGCAGTGGGAGACATTACGTATTTCGCATGGAACTCTGACTGCGCAATGAAAATGGCTGAGGAAGCAATACTCCAAGGCAAGACAGCAGCGAAAAATATTATGAGACAGCTTCAGGGGCTCGAGCCCTCTTATGTACACAGGCCTATTTTCTTAAACTCGAGACCTAAATCACTCTGCTCCGTAGGGTTCAACAAGGCCGTGATGGTTTGGGAAAGCAAGATCCTATTCGGTAGGACAGCATATATAAGTAAAATGCTCATAGAAAATATTGTTATGCGTGACATTAAAGGTAAAGTTGGAGGAGGGATAGCCACAAGTCTCGAGAGTACTATTCTGAAGACGATAAGCAGAGTATAGTTTAATATCCTTTCAGATTCTTTACTATGATTAGGTTTTACCCCTAACTATAATTCTCGACTAACATTTTTCCAGACCATTCAGTTAAGTCCTAATGTAGAAAAGGGCCAAAAAGAATAAAAACGCTGATAGGTGAGTGAAAAAGCTTAAATCTATGGGAGAGTATGGAAGCCAGGTGTACTAGATGGAGTCAGCGAGTAAGTTCACCTACAGGGGGTATACTCTAGAGGAACTTGAAAAAATGCCTCTAGAGAAGTTCATCGAACTACTGCCCTCTCGCCAGCGTAGATCCTTGTATAGAGTTCTAAAGAGAGGGACTAGTGAAGAGCACTTAAAGCTATTGGAGAAGATCCGCCGCGCCAAGAGGCTTGTTGTCCAGGGAAAGAAACAACCCGTCATACGTACCCATCTTAGAGACTTCATAATCCTCCCTGAGATGATAGGCTTAACTATCCACGTGCATAACGGCAAAGAATTCGTTCCAGTCGAAATAACACCGGACCGAATAGGACATTACCTTGGGGAATTCGTCCCAACAACCAAGAAGGTTGAACATGGAGAGCCTGGCTTAAAGGCTACGAGATCCTCCATGTTTGTAGCTCTCAAGTAGGTGGGGTGTCTTGTCTCAAAACATTAAGACTCTTAGTTTTCTTGTTGAAGGAGGTAAAGCAACGGCAGGCCCCCCGATAGGTCCAGCCCTCGGACCATTAGGTTTAAACGTGATGCAAGTTGTCAAGAAAATAAACGAGCTTACCCAAGAGTATGCCGGAATGCGCGTTCCGGTTAAGGTGATAGTTAATACTGAGAACAAGACCTTCGAAGTAGAGGTTGGGACGCCTACCACTGCCGCACTCATAGTGAAGGAACTAAAATTGGAGAAGGGGGCTCACCAAAGTACCAAAGAATGGGTGGGGAACCTTACTGTTGAACAGGTGATTAAGATTGCTAAAATCAAGATAAAGGAGATGGGGGCAAAGAGTCTGAAGGCGGCCGTGAAAACTGTGGCTGGGACCTGTCAGAGCATGGGTATAACAATTGATGGTAAACAACCCAAACAGTTTATTGAAGATGTTAATAGAGGGGTTTACGACGAGATTATCAGAAAATATGAGGGTGAAGCTGCATGAGCCAAGTAGCCACAAGTGCCTTTGGGAACATTACGGAAGCCATTGAAAAAGCTCTTAAGGCTTCTAACAAGAAACGCCGCTTTGTTCAAAGTGTAGAAATGATAATAACCTTAAAGGATGTTGACTTGAAAAAGCCCGAAAACAGGATAAACACTGTGGTGGCTCTACCGAACCCTCCACCCAAAAAACTTTCAAAGATAGTTGTCATAGCCTCGGGAGACACTCTTCTCAAGGCCAGGGAGGCGGGCGTAGACCTGGTAATTGATAGGGACGAGCTACAGAAGATGGCTAACGAGAAGAAAACACTAAAGAAACTTGCTAAGAGATATGATTTCTTCCTAGCCCAGACAGATCTAATGGTACAAGTAGGACGTGTTCTTGGAAAGTATTTGGGTCCAAGGGGTAAGATGCCTCAGCCCCTACCGCCCAATGCCCCTATAGCTCCCATAGTGGAAAGGTTGAGAAGATCGATAAGGATACGTATTAGGGAAGACCCCGTTGTTATGTGCAGGATAGGCACAGAAGATCAGCCTGTTGAGCAGCTTGCTGCAAATGCTAAGGCAGTTCTAGACGAGATTCTCAAGAAGTTCACTATCAATAATATTAAGAACATATACATTAAGCTAACAATGGGTAGTCCTGTCAAGGTTGAAAAGGCAGGTGTTGAGAAGTGAGCAGTCTAGCTGTTGTTTCCACTGGGAGAATGAATCCGGCGCGAATGCGTAAAGCCAAAGCTGTTGAAGAGCTGGTAGAATACCTGAAAAGGTATAAATACTTCATGGTTGCCGGGATTACCGGACTCCCCTCTTCCGTCGTAAAGGGTAGTCGAGATCTGCTAAGGCAAAAAGACTCTGTACTAAAAGTAGTGAAGAACACCCTCTTCCTGATTGCTTTAAGACAGGCTGGAAGATATTCCGATGAATTTAAACAGGCTTTAAGAGGACAAAACGCTGTAGTGTTCACCAACTCTAATCCTTTCGAAGTGCTAATCTTCCTGGACAAGCAGAAGATCATGAGGCCAGCACGCCCGGGTGACGTGGCAACAAGTGAAATAGTTGTTCCTGCTGGTAATACAGGAATACCTCCGGGTCCCGCTATAAGTCTGTTTAACAAACTTAACATCCCCATGCGAGTTCAGGAGGGAAGTATATGGATCGCCAAGGATACAGTAGTGGCAAAGCCCGGAGATACAATATCCCCCGAGCTAGCAGACCTTTTAAACAAGCTTGGAATGAAGCCCATTGAGAGCAAGCTAAACGTTAAGCTAATCTTCATTGACGGACGAATGGTGAAGCCTGAAGACGTTGAGCTGAGCCCGCAATTATACATTGATAGAATCAAGAGTGCGCACTCCCAGGCCTTCAACTTGTCTGTTAACGCGGCCCTACCGCTCCCAGAAGTGATGAGTATACTTGTAGCTAAGGCTTACAGGGAGGCTTTGTCGGTAGCGGTAGAGGCAGGTATTCCAGACAAAGAAGTCCTACCCTACGCTATATCCAAGGCGGTTGCTGAGGCACAAGCACTTTATAACTTACTAAAATCTAAGAACCCAAACATCTAAAACTTACAGTATAAGCATGGTCCATTTTTTGATTATTACCGAGCAGCCTAGTTTATTTCACCATTAAAGCATCGCTGTTAAAGCCCTCTGATGCTCAAACTCACCTGTTTTTGAACAGCGAAGACTAAATATTATCCCAAGCCTGCTTATTATGAGGCGTCATGGAGGACTTTGAGAATCTTCCATTCTTCCTCGAGAATGGATGGATTAAAAAGAAGTGTCCCTACTGCGGCAGAGTTTTCTGGACCTTAAACCCAAATCGAGAAACATGCGGGGATCAACCTTGTGAACCCTACTCTTTCATAGGCGAGAAGGTAGGAAAACATGTGGAAAGCATCACCGAGGTACGAAGCAGTTTTATAAGATTTTTCGAAGAAAGGGGTCACACGCCGGTCAAAAGATATCCTGTGGTAGCTAGGTGGCGCGAGGACGTCTACCTTGTAGGAGCCTCGATCTATGATTTTCAGCCATGGGTCACCGAGGGGTTAGTCTCTCCCCCAGCTAACCCACTCGTAATCTCTCAGCCGAGTATCAGGCTGACAGACGTGGATAACGTAGGAAAGACTAGCAGACACCTAACCGGCTTCGAAATGATGGCGCATCACGCGTTCAACTTTCCCGGGAAAAGTGTTTATTGGGCTAACGAGACCGTCGAATATGCCTTTAATCTTTTCACCAGGGTATACGGTATAAGGCCAGATGAGATAACATTTGTATATGATATGTGGAGTGGGGGAGGGAACGCTGGAGAAGACTACGAGGTTCTTGTTCGAGGCTTGGAGGTGGCAACCCTAGTATTTATGCATTACAAGACACGAGAAAACGGAGAGCTCGTCCCGATACAGAATAGAATTGTAGACACGGGCTATGGTTTGGAAAGAATATATTGGCTCTTGACAGGCAAATACAACGTTTATGAGGCTGTTTTCCCTGAAATAATAGAATACCTTAGAAACCAGTCAGGGGTAGGCCACCCTGACCCCCATATCATGGCTCAAATCGCCAGATTAAGCGGCAGGCTCGACTACAAAAAACCAATAGAGGCCTATGAGACCCTCACAGCAATTTCAAAATCACTAGGCATGAGCTTAGAAGAGCTCAGAAAACACGTCGAGCCACACGAATCCATCTATGCTATAGCAGACCACACCCGTTCGCTTCTATGGATGATTGGTGACGGTATAGTACCAAGCAACACTGGTGCAGGCTACCTTGCAAGACTCCTGATCCGCCGCAGCCTCAGATATATGTGGAGGCTTGGGCTTCAAGTGAGGCTCGCCGAGGTCATCTCGAAACAGATAGAGAAGTGGAAGTCGGATTTCCCAGAATACTTCGAGATACAAGACGAGATACTAGACATTATAGACGAGGAGGAAAACAGATTCCGAGAAACCCTCCAGAGAGGTGATAAGATAATATCTGAAGTGATAAGTAATGTTTTAAGCAGTGGAGCAAGCGAGATTCCCAGCGATACGCTTGTAACATTGTACGAATCCCATGGAATACCGCCAGAAGTTCTAGAGGAAAAAGCTGCTAAATATAACCTCAAAGTAAACACTGTTGGATTTTATTCTCGCTTAGCAGAACTCAGAAGCAGATCGCAACAAGGCCAGAAAGAAGCCCTAAGTATAGCGATAGATCCAAGCCAAGTCAAGGACTTCCCGCCAACTCGAAAATTATATTACGAGGACGAAAAACTAGCGAATTTCACAGCAACGGTTCTGGGCGTCCTAGACGGGAAATACGTTATACTCGACAAAACAGCGTTTTATCCAGAGGGGGGTGGACAGCTAACAGACGTAGGTAGATTGGAATTCAACGGCCAGACTTGTGAGGTTGAAAGAGTTATAAAGGTGGGCGACGTGATTCTCCACCAATGCCGCGGGAAAATACCCGAGAAAGGATTGACCGTCAACGGATACATCGATATCAAAAGACGACTCAACCTTATGAGGCATCACACAGCCACTCACGTCGTCCTGGGAGCCCTTAGGCGAGTTCTTGGAAGACACGTATGGCAGGCGGGGGCTCTTAAAACGGAGGAATATGTACGGTTTGATTTCACGCACCACAAGTCCATTACTCCGGAACAGGCGCGTATGATTGAATACTTAGCGAACAGTGTAGTGTGGTCAAACAGGCCCGTCCGCAAATATCTACTAGAGAGAACCCAGGCTGAGCAGAAGTATGGCTTTACACTCTATCAGGGTGGCGCTGTCCCCGAGAAAATCCTTAGAATAGTGGAGATAGAGGGTTGGGACGCCGAAGCCTGCGGGGGAACCCATGTAGACAACACTGGAGAAATAGGAATAATTAAGATATTAGGCTTTGAGAAGATACAAGACGGCGTTGTAAGGGTCGTCTTTAAAGCAGGTGAACCCGCTCTAAAGCACATTCAGGAACAAGAAGCAAAAATACAATCTCTAAAGGAAATCCTGCAAGCTACAGATGAGTTGGTTGTCGAGAAGGCTCGAGAACTGGTAAGGAATGTGGAAGTCCTTGAGAAAGAGGTCAAACGCCTACGAGAACAGATCCTAACAGGTTCATACCAACAAACAATCTCACCCGTCTACAGGAAGGGTGATGTCGAGGTATATCTCGTCGAGTCATCAGATATGGATCCAAGAGAGGTTGCGACCACCCTAGGAAAGTCAAAAAGCAACGCCATAGTTTTAGCCTATAGCTCAGACGGGCGGATTGCACTGAAAGTAAACGACAAATTACTCGACAAGTACGATGCGCGTGAAATAGGTCGAAGGCTTTGTGACAAGCTAGGCGGGCGTGGTGGAGGCGTGAAAGATCTTTTCCAGGGACGAATATCGAACACCAAGGATCTCAAGGAGGCCTTGATTCACGCTTTGGAGGCTCAATGAATAGATGGCTAGATGCCAGTCGACCCACCCCCGGACTAAGCGTATTACACATATACCTGTTCTCCCTTGAGAGATAGTTTTAAAGCAATATATGGCAAAGGGTATAACATATGAAAAGGCTAAGCCCACGCGAGCAGCGAAGACTACTCGAAAGAATGGGTTTGAGCTTAAAGGATATAGAAGGAGTAGAGGAAGTTCAGATAAAACTAAGGGACAAGATCATCACGATTAAAAACCCGGTTGTACAAGTGCTTGAGGTTAAAGGAAGCGGCAAAATCTATCAGATCAGCGGGGTTGAGGAGGAAAGCCCACTAACAGCGGCACCCAGCTCCCAACAGCCCGAGGTCTCAGAGGAGGACATTGATCTTATAGTCGCTCAGACAGGAGCAACACGCGAGGAGGCTAAGAAGGCTCTAATTGAGAGCGGAGGCGACATAGCCAAGGCGATACTCTCGTTACGCTCCAGCAAGGTATAATGCCGTGGACTCACTTAACTCCAGGCGTGTCCTACCGCGGGAAATTTGGTTGGGTTTATACCGATTTAATTGGTAGAGGAAATCTGAACCAATGATAGGTTTCTTAAACTTATAATCTCTATATGAAAGGGGATGAGGAGTCAATGCTTAACAGGATTCGCGCAAAGCTACAAGTATATTTAAGGTATATAGCTGCCCCCCTCGTCTACTTACGCATTGATCCAAACCTGATAACCCTTACAGGGCTGCTCTTCGGGTTTCTATCAGTGCTAGCCTACGCTCATTATCCATTGATGATTCTGTTTTTTATTTTAATGATACTAAGCGACGCTATCGACGGCCAAGTTGCCCGTGCCATTGGGAAGGTTACAAAATTTGGGGCTTTTCTTGACTCGACAATAGACCGTGTTGAAGATGCCTTATCATACTACCTGCTCTATTTACTCCGCATCGTAGGTGTTGAGGAGTTACTTATAGCTATGATTGGAGCTTTCCTGGTGAGTTATACTCGCTCGCGAGCCGAGTCTCTTGGTGTTGAAATGATGGGCATCGGTGTTGCTGAGCGAGCCGAAAGGCTAATTCTCACATTTCTGGCGCTAATTACAGCGCCCCTTAGTTTGACTGTAGCAAGGATAATCTTCGCTGGGCTGCTGGTTCTCACATATCTAACTGTTCTCCAACGAGTACTACATGTCTACAAGATGTTAGGTGATGCATGATGATAGAGATAGATGGCTCTTTCGGCGAGGGTGGAGGTCAACTTTTAAGGTACAGTGTAGCGCTCGCGGCTCTAACGGGGGAGCCTCTCCGTATATATAACATTAGGGCAAAAAGGGATAACCCTGGACTAAGACCACAACACCTCGCAGCGGTGAAGTTCATTGCGGATCTTGTTCGCGCGGAGGTGGAGGGTCTAAGAGTGGGGTCGACCGAAATTATTTTCAAGCCAACGCTCAAGCAACTACCTAGTGGGACCTACAGTGTAGATATAGGGACAGCTGGATCAGTAACCCTCTTTCTACAGGCAACTCTTCCTGTGCTTATAGCGGCGAGCGGTAGCCTAAGTATGCAGGTAAAGGGCGGTACGAGTGTTCGCTGGAGCCCCCCTTACCACTACTTCGAGAATATCCTACTACGATTGTTTAGTAAAATAGGTGTAAAAGCATCATCAAGACTCATAAGGCACGGCTTCTACCCCGAGGGAGGAGGTATTGTAGCTGTAAAGACGGAACCGTCCTACCCTCTTAAAAGTATAAAACTCACCGGTGGTCCTAGAGCTACACCTGTAGAAGGCATATCTTACTCTGCGAATCTCCCATGCGATATCGCCAAGCGACAAGCAGTATCCGCTACTCAGCTCCTGTCTCAGAGAGGCTACCAAGTTTCGCAAATACGACTGGACTGTGAAACGCCAGCGATTGGCAAGGGAACAGGTATCGTCCTATGGTCGTTTGTTGGAGATGGGATAGTGGGAGGGGATTCCATTGGTGAAAAGGGCAAGCCTGCCGAGGTCGTTGGTAGGGAGGCAGCGGAGAATATTCTAAAAAGCCTGGAGGCCCAGGTTCCTGTGGATCCCCATGCAGCCGATAACCTTGTAATCTATTTGTCGTTAGCGGAGGGAGAATCAATGTTCTATACTTCACAGCTAACCTTGCATCTTGAAACAGCGCTTGAGCTGTGTAAGAATATACTAGGTGCTCATTATAAGATTGATAAGGAAGAAAACAAATTTAAGATAACCGTGAGGGGTATAGGTTTCACTCCAAAGAGATAGAGACTTCTACAATCGTTTTACTCTCAGAGTGTCGCCAACTCTCACTGATAGCTTATCGGATGCTCTTCCCTTATTAACAGCAAACTCAAGTTTCTCACAACTATTGATCAAAGCGAAAAGCTCGCCTTCACCTGCCTCTCCGAATGTCCTTAACACACTCAGCTCGAAGTAACGGTTTCCAACCCAAACCCCAACCATCGAGCCGGCCTCTATACCAGCGTCCTCAAGGAGTCCCTTATCTATGCTCGTAGCAACGTTTCCAAACCTGTCAATATGGGCGACATACCCGGTAAGTATATCACCTTCTAATCTAGTTGGAGGTTTATTGAGACGCACATAGTCAGTTACTCGCTCACCAACATCTTCTACTCTACCCCCGCAGGAGATATGCGCTGCGACAGGTGCGAAAACATCCCGTCCGTGAAACGTCGTAGAGCTTTTATGTTTATGGGGGACACTACGGATACTCCACAATTCTAGGTTTGAACTCTTTTCCAAAACCCCTGAAAAGACGCCATTATCTGGCCCAATAAACCAATAATCCCTGGTCTTAGCTATCAGGGCTCTGCGAGACGTACCCACTCCAGGATCAACAACGACGAGGAAAATTGTGCCAGGAGGAAAATCATCATAGCAGCATGACAATAAGTAATCCGCTTCGAGAAGCGACCACGGCGCTACCGCGTGAGTAATATCAACTACTTCACTTGAGGGGCAGACCCTCTTAATCACAGCTTTAACAGCCCCAACATAGTAATCCTCTAAGCCGAAATCCGACATGAAGGCGATAATACCCATCACGTTCACCCTTAACGAAGGTTAGTAATCCC
>NZ_JBMFLX010000032.1:0-16319 GCF_049970975.1 Infirmifilum sp.
ACGTCCCAGCAGATGCAACACCGCAGAAGCCCGCACCAGGTATACTAGCCATTCACGGTTACAATAATCAGAAAGAATAATGACAACCTGTCAAAAGAAATAATAATTAATTCCTTGATAATCTCCCTGGGTTCTATCGGATTTTTACTCTACTACATACCCTTATACCTTGGATACCCCCCAGACTCATATCAAATTTTTTCTTATTTTTATTATAACTGATCAAGATTTTGCCACGTGAAAATAAAAGACATCCCGTTTTTTTGCGTGGAAGGTATGAGCGGGGATCTTGAACTCATAAAGCAGCGTTTATTAAAACAAATGTTGACCAAAAAGCCCGTAGAACAAAAGTGTACTGTTGAGAAAAGAGGAGACAAGGTTAAGCTGGAAGAGGCCTTGTCCAAGTGTAGGGTTGTGTTAGTTGACTTCTGGGCTGAATGGTGTGGTCCTTGCAGACTAGTCGAGCCCGTAGTCGAAAAGATAAGTGAGGAATACGGGGACAAATTAGCTGTTGTCAAGATAAATGTGGACGAGAACCCAGACGTTGCCGCCTCGTTTGAAGTCTACAGTATACCGACCCTCCTACTCTTCCACAGGGGGAAAGAGGCAAGGCGTTTTATAGGATATTCGCCCATGCTTTATAGGAACATAACGGGACTGCTTAACTCCTACTTTTCAAGTGTCTAGAAGACTATATTGAGTAGCCCTAGTAATGGTTTTTAATAGGAGCTTACTGAAGGCTTTGGTGCTTTAGGAAATGCTCAGGCAACGCCTACTCGTCCCCCTACTGCTCTCGCTAGCAGTTATAGTGGCTGGATCCGTGTATATAATTCACACTTTACATGGACACTCACTGCTCGAAATCATTGTCCTTTACTCGGCAGCCATTATAGAGAAAATAGGGTATTTGGGAATATTCATATTGATGACTTTAGAAAGCGCACTCGTACCAATCCCAAGCGAGATCGTTATGCCCTTCGCAGGATTCCTGGTCTGGAGCGGGAAGATGGACTTGACCTTGGTTGTTCTCTCAGGTACACTTGGTAATCTAGTTGGATCCTTTATTCTTTACAAGCTGGGCGAAGGACCCGGCCTCAAGTTCATAGAAAAATACGGGAAATATTTCATGATAGGAGAGCCCGAGGTGGCACAGGCACAACAGCTCTTCTCAAGATACGGGAGCCTTATCATTTTCACTGGTAGGATGCTCCCAGCAGTGAGGACAGTTATCTCTCTACCTGCTGGCATCTCGCGGATGAACCTGCCTAAATTCCTAGCGTACACCTTTCTAGGCTCTGTCCCGTGGAATCTTGCTCTCACGTACGTTGGGTTGGTTTTGGGGGAGCACTGGGTTGTCATCGAAAAATACGCTAGGGTATTAGACTATGTAGTTATTGTACTCGCAATAATAGCTGTCTTGGCTTTCTACATATATAAAACTAGAAATCGCAAGGAGTACCAGCGTTCATAAATTTTAATACCCCCCCTGGTTAAACAGTTTTTCCAGGCAATAGGCTTTCTAAGCTCTTATCGGCCCAATAGGCTCCGTAGCCCCTATTTTCTCTGCGCATGTGCCCTAAACTTTTTTAACATCAGGGGTATCAAGCATTGGTAGCCATGCAGGATTTAAAATCCCTCGTTGAAAGCGTGAAAATGTTTTCATTCGACATCGACGGGACGATCATAGACAGTTATAGCTACATGCGAGACGTTATAGAGATACTGCTCTTGTACCTTGGCGTCCCTCCAGGCATGCTCCAGCCTGTTTCGAATATGGCGGTTGAGGCCTGGTACGAACGCGAGAAAAACGCGACAATGGATTATTCCCGGATGTACGACTTGTTAATAGAGTCCGCCGAGAAAAACGGCATAACTCTAATCGGGAAGCGTGAGGAGTTCAACGAGCTCCTACTAGAGGCACGGGTAAAAGCCTCCCAGACACTACCATGCGCGGTCCGCGTACTACGTCAACTGAAAGCAATAGGGAAAATAGTCGTAACAGTCTCAGGTGGTGACGGAGTCCCGGGGATGAAGAGAAAAAGAATCGAGTTGGGGGGTCTCTCGAAGTTTTTCGACTTGATAGCTGTTGTCCCAGAAGACTATCCCTCAAGGATCGAGGCTCTAGCTAGGCTTGCCTCTCAATATGGCTTAAGTTATAATGAAGTAGCTCACATAGATGATAGGGCTGAGTATGTGAACAGTATAGCAGAGGCTGGCTTTAAGGCTGTACTTGTAAAGACAGGTATGCTCAACACAAGCATTCCTCTAAGAGATGACATTATCGTGCTTGACAACCTCTGCATACTCTATGAGACACTGGTAGGCAAGGAGCAAGCGGCTAAAGAAAAACCCTAGAACTCTTGCAACTTTTTATCCATGGCTTTGAATTATCTGTTCTCAGAGACTTCACGTGTAAGATCATTCTGATACAAGTTTTCACGATCCATTCGGCAGAAGTATCGCAATATGGCTTCTTGAAGTCTTTTTAGCGACTTTCCAAAACTAAAATATTTTTTCTATTGTACCGACTACTAGAAATTTGAAAAATCTTTATCAATCTATAAAGATTTTTCTACCATTATTAGATGAGGAGATTGGATGAAAAAGGTTTGAGTAAAAGAAGTCATGATTAATGATGAGTGAGGTGACCAACAATTCCTACACTCTAATTTTCGGTGAGAATAACTCTAGGAACCCCAATACCCAGGGTATGTAGAGTTTTCTGCATCGCTTTTTTATGCACCTCAATATCTTGTCTGCTACGGTTTCAGCTTTTAGAGAATACCAGGGTGTATTCAAGTTAATTCTCTCGAAAAAGGAAGTGGACGTTGCTCCGGGGTAAACTCTTAGCATCCTTATTTTTCTAGAAGCCAATTCCCTCTCAAGTTCAAGTGAGAGAATATGTAGCGCAGCTTTAGTGGCCGTGTATGTTGTCATGTTCTTTAAGAGAACAAAGGCCGCTGGCGAGACCACATTTACGACCAGGCTGTTCGGAGGCATAATGTCCAGTAAGGAGATGATGAGTTGGACGGGTCTAATAGTGTTCACTAGGAAGATTCCCTCCACTTCCTCGATCGTGTGATTGAGAATCGGTTTGTAGTAAGCAAAACCTGCATTGTTTACGAGGACATCTAATCTGCCGAAGTCGTTTCTCGCGCGGTTTACTATTTCTTGAAGGCAGCTTTGTTGGGCGAGATCGCAAGTGACGTACTGGAACTTATCAGCGAATTCCCCTCTTAATTGTTCCAGTATTTTCTTATTCCTCCCGGTGCCCAGAACTTGATATCCTTCCTTTAACATTCTTCTCGTCAATTCAAGGCCAATGCCGCTTGATGCCCCCGTAATTAGAGCGTAAAGGCTCTGTCGCATATTGTAAACTATCCTTTCTAGGGTTAAAAATCTTTAAAAATCCTGCAAGTAATGCTTCAATGCGTTATATGGAGGTAGGATCGCTGGGCATAATGGTGGTGTTTGCAATAACCATATTTATAGGTAAAGCCTTGAGGCTGAGAGTTCCAGAAATCCTTTTCAGGATAATAGTGTTGATACTAGTATTCACGATTTCTATGTGGGCCACACTAAACGGCTTAGGAGTTATTCTCCAAAGCACGGCTACCTCCCTTTTTATATTATCTCTCATCATACTCTCTTTATTAGCAATAGGATACCTAGTTGACAGAAGAGGCGCGGATAATGCGATAGCCGAGCCAAAAGGCCGAGTAGACATACCCCTAATTGTTGCTGTTATAGCAGGTTGGCTCATCGGCCTATCCGGTGCAAAGCTGCCTCAAGATATTGTAGAGGAGGTCGTTGCACTAGAGGTTTATCTCGTTATAGCGGTGACGGGCTTGACTGTGGCCAACTCTATAAATCTTGAGACACTAAAGCGTGGAGGGCGATCGGCGCTCACTGCAGCGATGCTGAGCCTGACCTCCGCTCTTATCTCTGGGCTTCTAGCAGCGTACATCTTGAACGTTCCCCCCAGAATCACGCTTGGCATTGCTTTCGGTCTAGGGTGGTATAGCTTCGCCGGCCCCTTCATAGCTCAAGCATATGGGCCCCTATGGGGTTTCACAGCGTTCCTGGTCAATGTTCTACGTGAGCAGGCCACCTTTATCCTGGTTCCACTACTCCGTAAACCATTCCTCTCTATGGTGAGCCTCGGAGGCGCTACAACCATGGACAACACGCTTCCCGTCTACGGCTACGTGTACGGTGAGGAGGCCTCAGTGGTTAGCATAATTCACGGCTTCGTACTTACCCTTCTCATCCCCTTCCTTCAAGGATTTATCGTGGGGCCTCTGGCCTAACGATGCTCTAGGATTGATGCGTATGAAGACAGTGACTCATGCGTGAGTACTTGTAAGCTCCTAGAGTGTTTTTCTTTCAAAAATTTTTATATGTGTTTAATTACGGGTGGCAGGATGCCCAGAGATTTTGGAGTTGCATATGTTTCATCATTCGTAGCCTCCTTTCTTCAATCCGTCTTTATACCTACCTTGGTAGTCTATGCCTATCTCTCTTCTTTGAGGGAACTAGAGATAAGCCTTATAACTGGTTTTGCCTCGCTCGTCTACATTCCCGGCGCATTGGCGTCGGCAGGCTTATACTCAAGGATAGGTGCACGGAGGATAATAGTCCTGGCTTTCGGGATACTTGCGGCGGGGCTGGCAGCTCACCTGTTCTCCCATGATTTCTATAGCATTTTACTAGCTGCAAGCATCGTTCTTTTAAGCCTTGGTGTCTTCTGGCCGGCCTTAGAGACGTACATGTCGCACAGCGGGACAAGTGTTTCGCTTTTCTCCTTCTCTTGGAGCTCTGGCTCCCTCCTCGGCGCCTTTTTAACATCCACCCTGTTACGCTTCGATGCGAGGCTTTTATTCGCCAGCTACGCTCTTCTTTCAGTTATACAGGCTCTCCTTGCACTGAAACTCAATGAGAAGGTATCTGTTAATGAATCAGAAGTCAAGCATGATAACAATATCTTCTCACTGCTTCTACTCGTGACTCCCTGGCTTTACTGTCTAGCTTATGCGTCCTCTGCAAGCGGCGTTTTCACATTTTACCCGCTCTTCGTTGAAAGAAACGGTTTATCAAAAGACTACATCTCCCTTGTGAATTTCTCAATGCTCTTGTCAAGGACGATAACTTTCTTTTTTTATGAAAGGATTCCGGTCCTTGTACGGGATCCGTTATTAGCCTCAGCTCTCTTCCTAGTAGGAGGCTTTCTCACAAAAACTCAACAACCACTCCTAGTAGTCCTCACATCAATGCTCATAGGTTACGCCCAGGGAGTGATCTACGCTACAGCACTTGAACAAGTTTTCAAGCGGGGGCAAGGCGTTGAGAGGGCTACCTCGCTCTTCGAGTCATTCATAGGACTAGGATATGCAATCGCACCCCCGATCAGCGGTCTGAGCCATGTATTACTGCATGCTGAACCCATAAGTTTCTCAAGTATGCTCTCGCTTCTAATGGCGCTACCGGGCACTATAATTTACAGACGCTGGAAAATCAAGAATGCCTCTAGTTGATAATTTTCCGGGCCTTCACGGGGTATACCATAAGCAATCCACGCTAATCCTTAATCAATCTCTTATAGGAAACTACCCCAAACCTCATGTGAAATATTATTTAAACACCGTCATACATAGAATATTGAGGAACGGAATATTCTAAGGGATTAAAGGTAAAGGTGTCCAAATGTCAACGGTTATCGTATCAGAATTGAGGAAGAAGTATGTCTCGAGGATCCGGAAAGGGTTCCTGAAGTATGAGGTCAAGGTAGTTGAGGCTCTAAGAGGAGTATCTTTCACTGCGAGAAAGGGAGAAGTATTCGGCATCCTCGGCCCTAATGGTGCCGGAAAATCAACCCTTGTAAAAATACTAGCCACACTCCTGCTACCGGATAGCGGAGAAGCACGCATCCTAGGCTATGACGTGGTGAAGGAGAGGGACGAAGTCAGGAAGCGTGTAGGAATCTCGATGAGCGTGGAAAAGGGTTTTTTCTACAAGCTTACCGCAAGGGAGAACCTGAAGTATTTCGGAATGCTTTACGGTATAGAAGGTCCAAGGCTGAAGACTCGTGTTGACGAGGTTCTACGGGAGGTGGGCCTCGTAAAACACGCTGACAAGATGTATGAGGAGATGAGCCTGGGAATGAAGGCTAGACTAAGCATTGCCAGGGCCCTCTTAAGCGACCCTGAGGTTTTAATCCTGGACGAGCCCACCCTCGGGCTAGACCCCGTCTCGGCCAGGAGGATTAGAGGGCTCCTCTTGGAATTAGCGCATAAGCAAGGCAGAACGATTCTGCTCACAACACACAATATGTTTGAAGCAGAGATTCTACTGGACAGGGTCGCCATACTAGTTGATGGAAAAATAATCGCGATAGACAGCGTCGACGCTTTAAAGCAAAGTGTAGCCGACTCTGTTTTCGTCGAGGTGAGACTCTCAGGCGCACCACAGGAGTCCTTAAAGAAAGTTCTGAGTAACTTCCAAGACATAAGGCTAAGCACGCACCATCGCGACGGTACAGTCGAAAAACTAACACTTGTAGTGCCTGTTAAAGCCGCAGATGAAGCATTAGAGAGAATCGTCCATGAGTTCAGGAGTCAAGGCTTAAAGGTTCGTGGTGTCTCTGTAAAAGAGCCAACTCTCGAAGACGTTTTCATAACACTGACAGCTCACAGGTCGATGTGAATGGATCTCAAATTGTTCCTATGCCAAATAAAAGCAGGAATCTTCCTTTGGTTTTCACTCTACAAACGCTCCCCCCTCCTCGTATCTGTTTTACTCCTCAGACCCTACCTCGTCCTAATAGCTTTATTCGCCATAGAGCCCTCCACTAACCCTCTCAGCATAATTAGAAACGTCCTCATCAGTATACTCGTAGTTTCCTCCATTGACATACTCTGGGATGTAGCCTCCAACGCGCTCTCTCTAAGGTTTCTAGGAATACTCCCCTACATAATCTCGGCTCCATCCTCACCCTCCCTATCTCTGCTCCTCAGCTACCTGCCAAAGTACATCCTCGAATCCGTATTAAAGGCCCTCGAGTTTCTCCCACTGCTATTTGTCCTTAACTCTGCCCAGTCTGCTGGTTTTCTACTCATCCTCCTACTCTTTTCACTGGTGGGGGTTCTACCCCTACTGGGTCTCAGCTCCCTTATAGCTTACACGGTACTATCATCAAAGGAAGAGACAGTCTGGCTAGACTGGCTTGCACCACTAATCCTTCTAGTCTCTGGTGCGCTGTACCCCGTCTCGCTCCTACCACCCTGGCTACAGCTACTATCACGGCTTTTCCCGACTACGTATCTCTTCGAGATCATTCAATTGATCACAGAGAATGGTGCCAGCGCCCAGACGCTTCTCGGACTAGCTATAATGTATTTAACAACGAGTATCCTCTTAAACTCTATCCTATACCTTCTAGTCTCTAAGGGTGAGTCTGAACTGCTTAGGAGGGGGATCCACCTTTGAGGAAAATAAAACCCTTGATCTGGCTCCACGCTATTAGGGTTCGCCGATACCTTCTAAGCATCTTATCTGGCTCAGTCACCGATTCCATCTGGATGGCAGTGTTCCTTATAGGAGCGTACTCTTCTCAAGGCCCCACATACGCTAGAGAAGTGTTTTGGGCCCTAGCGGCCTGGAGTATAATAGCAAATGCAGGGTGGATGATAGGAGGATGGATTGATTACCTGTCAGAGCTTGGCCTCCTTGAGCCACTTGATTTTTCAGGCGTTTCTCCAGTGGTTGCAGCAGCATCCAGGAGTTTTGTTATCGCTATTCCTACAGGGCTCTCCTCACTCATCACGCTGCTCATTTCATTTCAACTCGGGTTTAACCCGTTAGAGATTTCCTCGCCTTGGCTTCTCGCACTCTCCCTTCTTATACTCTGGACCCAAGCCACAGCATACGGCGCGATACTCGCTTCAACAGTGCTGTTAACCAGCGTTCCCAGTGCTCTTCTCGATATAGCCGCCTTAGCCTATCTGGGGCTTCTACTCGCAAACTACCCCGCTGGAAATCTCCAGACTTTTGCATTTCTACCACTCCTAGGACCAGGCTACGTGGCAAGGCAGTGCGTCTCTGGAAACCCGCCGCTCGGCGTCTTCCTTGCGGTCACCGTTACAACAATCGTACTTTCGTTATTCGCTATTTCTTATTCGAGGAGTGTTGAAAAGCTAGTCAAGAAACGCGCGGGATACAGGGCTATAGCTCTACACTAGGCAACTCTTCCTGTTAGAAATCCAACGGTTAAGGAGCGAAAACATCACCTGTAACTGTAGTATAGTTGTCTCCTCCAAGATGGAAAAGAGGCTTCGCAACATCTAAGACGTAACTATCGTTTCTCCAAGCCTTACCGAGCACACGTGCAGCCATAACCCTCCCCACCACAAGCACGTGGTCCCCAGCGGGATACTGAGCCCACAACTTGCACTCAATACACGCCAGTGAATCATCGATGCAGGGAGTCGATAAGGCCTTTGGTTCTAGGAGCCTAATACCAGTACCCCGCAGCTTGTCAGTCTCTCGTCCTGACACGGATCCAGTATAGTCGACTACCTTAAGCATGTCCATGGATACAGGGTTCACAGTGAACTCGTTCTTCGACTGTAAAAGCTCATAAGTGTACCGGCGAGGCGATAATGCGAGAGTAACGAGTGGAGGATTTACGCTTGTAGGCATCACCCAGCTTGCAGGCATGATGTTTATCTTCCCAGTGCTAGACGACGTAACTATCAAGACCACGAGCTTGGGGTGTAGGAGCCTTGTATGCCTTCTTATATCGACTTCAATATATTTGATATTAGACATGTAGTCTAAGTCCACTGTTCACGGTTATAAACTAAACGGGCTATCTAAACTTCAACTGGACCGTGGGGACGTCAAGGCTAAATCCCAATGCAGATAAGTATTACACGTGAAGCTGGTAGCTGCACAATACGAGTTCAAGCTCGAGAAATATTATAGCTTGGAGGTCTTCCTAGAGTCTCTTGAAAAACATTTCTCAGATGCGGAGTCGAGGCTGGGCAGGCTTGAGGGCAGCATAGTAACATTCCCAGAACACATCGGGACATTTCTGATTTTTATGGATGAAAGACTGGGAGTAGGGAAAATCGACGAGGCATTAGCTAAGATCGCTATTAGGAGATTCCCCTCTTTCATTCTTAAAGCTTTACAGGCCAGAAGTTTCAAAAAAGCTATTCTCACGGTGAAATGGAAGGATATATGGAAAACATACATGGAGGCTTTTAGAAGGCTAGCCCTCGAATACAAGTCTGTCATAGTGGCTGGCTCGCTAATCGAACCCGTCGAACCTGGCAGGATTTACAACATGTCTTATGTCTTCAACGCTGAGGGTAAAGTAATCTGTAAACAAGCTAAGGTACACCTAGACATACCCGAGGTACAACTAGGGATAACCCCAGGTGATCTGAACACTATAAGCGTTTGCAGAGCCAATGAGGCTAGACTCGGCGTGGCTATATGCCTAGACGCATTCAAGGACGATGTTGTCTCACGTCTGGTCAGGCAGGGCGCCAATATTCTTGTCCAGCCCTCCGCTAACCCCGAACCATGGGATGAAAGAGTGGAGAGGGAGTGGAAGAATAGCAGCTGGTTAATGGTCCAGAAATACCCGGAGCTTAAGTACGGGATAAACCCTATGGGCGTCGGCAGAATCCTTGACTTGGAATTCGAGGGCCTTAGTAGCATAGTTGCAAAACCAGATGAGACGATGAATGGAACAGGATACCTTGCTAGAGCAGATAATCCTAGGATACCTCAAACTCTAGCCGTGGAAATCGAAGAGAATTTGAAATGATTTTGTGACAGCTGTTTTCATATAATACCGTCTAGAAGCACTCTAAGATCGTGACCCTTATTACGCTCGACAAGCACAGCATTTATCCCGGCCTCTAATGCGTTTTTAAGATCGTTTTCCTCATCGTCCCCAATATGTAGCATCTCGGAACTATCGATATTCAAAAGCTCTAAGATTTTCCGGAAGAAGGCAGGCGGTTTACCCGCGAGGCCGAAGTCTGAGGATGACGAGAAAATACTCTTGAAGGAGTAACGGTAAAATGGCACTCTCTCTAAGACCAGGTTTACAAAGTCTCTCGCGGCGCTCGTACTGATGACGAGCGTGTATTTCCCGCTTAACTTTTCCACAGTTTCGAGAGCGTCCTCATAAGGCTTTATCCTCTCAGCGGCTTCTCTAAGAGCCATCTCAAGGTGTTCCTCGATCCCAAAGCGCCTGAACCAGTAGCTCGGCATATACCATCGTGTATCACGGGACCCGATCTCTTCGTATGAAGCGAAGACCTTTCTCTTTGCCTCCTCCAACTCGACTCCATACTTTTCAGCATAAAGCCGCGGGACAAGATCAAGCCAGAAATAATCAACATACTCTCGTGTTACTAGAGTCCCGTCTAGGTCAAAGCTGACCACCGAGATTCTGCTGCGATTACGAAGCACGTTTTGGGATAAAGGAGAAGGTAGAAAAATTTTTTCACACGATAGCCTTACCCGTCTTCTTATCAAAGATATGTGCCTCCTTCATCTTGAAACGTACCCAGACTTTATCGCCGTGTCTAGCCTCGAAAAGCCCTGGATACTTAGCCTTTACTATAGCATCGCCATGCCTGAAATCAATAATTGTCTCAGAGCCCAGGGGCTCCGTAACGAAAACCTCTACCTCAAACCCCTCAGGCGTCTTCTCACGGCTTATCTCGATATGCTCAGGCCTAATGCCTAAAATTACTTCTGACGGCGCCCCTGCCTCCTCTATAAATTGGACAAAATCCTTTGGTAGTGGAACCTTAAATACCCCCGTATCTAGAACATACTCTCCATCGCGCTTTACAAGTGAGGCTTCAATGAAGTTCATCGCTGGCGCCCCTATAAACCCGGCAACAAAGGTATTGGCAGGTTTATAATAAAGCTCTGCGGGCTCCGCGAGCTGCATTATCTTCCCCTCGTTCATCACTGCTACGCGATCCGCCATCGTCATTGCCTCTGCTTGGTCATGAGTAACGTATATCGTTGTTATACCGAGCTCCCTTTGGAGTCGCTTAAGCTCTGCTCTCATGTAAACCCTGAGCTTGGCGTCAAGGTTACTTAACGGCTCATCCATCAGGAAGACCTGAGGTTTCCTGACGAGAGCCCTGCCCAATGCAACCCTCTGCTGCTGGCCACCGCTGAGCTGTCGTGGATACCTGTCGAGAAGGTCTTCTATTCTTAGAAGCTTAGCGACCTCTCTCACGCGCTGATCGATTTCGTCTTTAGGTACTTTTCTTACGCGGAGAGGAAAGGCAATATTGTCATAGACCTTCATGTGGGGGTACAGCGCGTAGTTCTGGAAAACCATGGCTACATCGCGGTCCTTTGGAGGTAGATCGTTTACGAGCTTCTCCCCGATATATATCTCTCCCTCATCAGGTGTTTCGAGTCCAGCTATCATGCGCAGCGTCGTCGTCTTGCCGCAACCACTGGGTCCTAGCAGCACTAGGAATTCGCCGTCGCGGGCCTCAAAGTTCACGTGATCCACTGCAAGGACTTTCCCAAACCTTTTAACAAGATCCTTTGCAGCTACACGGGCCATGTCTTCTCAATTTTTATAGTTAACCATGCATATTTATATGTTAACCCTAATCATAGTGGTTATTATTAAACGTTTTTAGCTCTTTTCAAACACTCTTCCCGGAATTTATTATAAGCCTCAGTGAACCCCCTCATGGTCTTAACCCTAGGCCCGAAGGACTTCCACTCATCAACTCTCAGCCCCTCTTCCCCTAGTTCTCCAGCCCCCTTAACGCCTACCTCTAGTAGTACTGCTTTTATCTCTCGGGTCACCTCGTAAGCCTTCCTAAATTCAGGCATCTTCAAGAGTAGGTCGAGAGATTCAGGCCCCCAGTTGACTCTAACGGCCTCAGCCAGGTCCTCTAGCCTTAGACTTTTCTTCTGGTACTCTAAGTGCACGTTAAGCTGATGATTAGGGAATTCAGTGTTGGTCATGTTCCTAGCCGAGAGAGTGTAGTATGTGTCCTCCGGCCTCCTCTTCGAGGCTGGAAGCACGTCGATCCCATCTAGAACTTCCTCTGCCTGCTCAGCACTAAGTCCATACTTCCTCATTATATAGGAGAGCCACAACCTCCTGTTTTCCTCATCGAAAAAGAGATACCAGACCCGCTGAGCGACGAAGGTTCCACTTAGCGACAAGGCACGCTCCCATGCCTCAAGGCATTCTCTAACCTCATCTCTACTGGCTCCACAAACACCTACACGCGCGAGGAAGTCTATGAGGGCATCATTCAATAGTGTTCTAAGATAAGCCTGGCTAGACACCAGTTCAACCTTCTCATCAAGCGTTCTTGCCACGATGTCATAACCCCAGCCACTCGGCCCCCTCCAAGTACCCCCCTTCTCCAGTACGGGGACACCCAGACTTCTAGCCAGCTCAAGGAGCGAGCCCTCAGGATCCTCATAGAACCTCAGAGCAGTCCTGATGAGCTCTGCCGCCTTAACCTCTCGAAGATGCGCCTCGAGCCTGCCACCCATATTCGTCATATAAACCTTGGTGAGTCTAACCCCTCTCTTTGCCGCCTCAGACCTGCCTCTTATCTTCTCGAGGATTAGACTAACCTCCTGGGACACGCTGAAAGTTACGGTATTGTTGGTTCCAATCCCTAGGCTTTCAAGGATCCTTGTTATTTCAAGTGAGGCTGCACCACTCCCGGCAACCTTGAATACTATGTTTGGTCTACCCCTTGTCATGCCGTCAGGCCAGCCCCATAGCAGGTACGCGTCGTAGAGCTTGAAGTACTGCGCGGCGAGGGAGTATATCTTCAACGCGTCCCGTATGCTATCCTCGACACTTTCGGCAAAGTTCGGGTTTAACTGGTAGCTCACCATCCCGTCCTTAAAGCCTAGCAGGAATGCAACAGGTCTGAAGACCTCCATGTTAGGGATCAGGGCTAGCAGTGTAGCGGTCATGGCGAGATCGTCTGCCCTTTCCTCTGGGCGTTCGAGCAGTTCGGGATGCTTTGAAAGATATTCCTCGTATCTCTCCCATAGCCTAGGATCGTCCTTGTACGCTTCAGCTGCCAGGACAGGGTTAGTGGATACCTGGACGAACCCCAGCCTCCTAAGCCATCTCAAGCCTAAAGCATAGTCGTTCCCAAAACGGCATAGGCCGTTGAGGGTCATTCGGTAATAGGCGTTCCCGTCTATGAGGCTTCTCATAGCTATTATGAAGCTTGAGAGCGGATGATCAGGATCTATGTGTCTAGAGACCTCGTCTGCCATCCAGGCGAGCATGCTTTTGGCCTTGGGGTTGCTAGACATCACCTTCCTCATGTCGTCAAGGTAGCCGTTCACAGATTCAGCTGCTACACGTGTGTTTCCAAAACTCTTTTTCTCGAGCTCCTCAAGACTAGCTATTTCGCCCAGAATAAATTCCAGTGATTTACTCCTCTCACCAGGGGGTATGCCAGCCCACCTCATCTCCATTCCGATTGTGTTTAGTGCTAGCTCCCCCAGCAAGTAGTAAAGCCTTAAACTCTCTAGAAAGTTTCCTTTCTCGAAGGCACTTAGCATTGAAAGGTGAACTACCCGGTTTACTTCACCTATAACCCGTGAGTAAAGCGTTGCAAGCCTCGGGTTCAAAAGGTTGTCAGCGCCGAGATCCGGGTAACCCCTTAGAGCCACGTAGACTGCGAGCGAAACTTGGTCAGACACCGGTGGGGTCTCAGGGAGTTCCTCTCGTCTAAACGCTGACCGATAGTCGTAGATATTCGTGTCCATGAAAAATAAAGGAGTTAAAACCTTATTTATTGCATAGTAGAAAAATTATTAAATCATGCTTTCCTCGACTTCTTGTATTCCAGAACGGCTTTTATAAAGGCCTTATATACGGGAGACGGCTTACCAGGCCTACTTTTGAACTCTGGATGAAACTGGACTCCGACGATCCACCCCCCTTGCGGGTACTCAATCGAGTTCACAATACGTCCCGAAGGATCTGTAGAGGAAACCACGAGTCCTCTCTCTTCTGCCAGTCCCGTAAAGGCAGGGTTGATATGAAACCTATGCCTGAATCTTTCATAAACCAATTCCTCGCCATAAGCCTCATAGAGCATAGACCCCTTCCTTATCTTGACTGGGTATGCACCGAGCCTCATAGTCCCGCCCTTAAGAGTTGCCTCCTTCTGCTCGGGAAGCAAATCCACCACTGGGTAGCGGGTGTTCGGGTCTATCTCCGTGGAATGAGCCTCCTTCAAGCCTACAACGTACCTCATAAAAGCTATAAACATCAACTGGGCCCCAAAGCATATACCTAGGAAGGGCTTTCTCCGCTCCAATGCGAACCTTGCAGAGTAAATCATCCCGTCAACGCCCCTAGTGCCAAAACCAGGGGTGAGAAGTATTCCGTCAGCCTTCCCAAGTATCTCTTCGACCTTCCCGGGATTTCTCTCAAACTCCTCTCCTTCTATATATATCCTTTTAACTCTTACACCGAGAGAGGCTCCCGCATGGTTAAGAGCCTCGTTAATACTAATATAGCTGTCCTGAATCATCGTGTACTTCCCAGGCATCGCCACTATAACCTCATCCTTGAAACTGCTGAACTGCTCGCTTACCCCTATCCACTCTTTCATTTTACCCGGAATAGGATCCCTTGGGAGGCCTAGAATCTTGCCCAGGTATCTTCCCAGCCCCTGTTCCTCCAGCAGGAGTGGAAGCTTATAAATGTTCTCAAGATCCGGGTCAGAGTACACAGCCTCGGGAGGTACGTTGCAATACAGGCTTATCTTCTTCCTAACGTCCTCGGGAAGCTCTCGGTCAGACCTCCCTATTATCACGTCGGGCTGAAGCCCCATGCTCTGCAGCTCCTTTACACTGTGCTGTGTTGGCTTCGTCTTTAGCTGGCCCAGGCTCGAGAGGTACGGAACCAAAGTGACGTGCACAAGCGCTGTGGTTCCAGGTGGTTGTTCAAGCCGAAACTGCCTTATAGCCTCTAGGAAGGGCATTGCCTCGATGTCGCCAACAGTACCCCCAACCTCGACGATCAATACATCGGGCTTGCTGCGCTCAGCCACAGCTCTTATACGAGACTTGATTTCGTCTGTAATCTGTGGAATAACCTGTATAGTCCTGCCCAGATATATTCCAGCCCGCTCCTTCAATATGACTGATAGGTAGACCTGCCCCGAGGTTATATTGTTTGAGGGGTGCATGTTCACGTCCAGGAACCGCTCATATGTCCCAAAGTCCTGGTCAATCTCAGCGATCCTGAACTTATAACCCGGGGCCGGCTCAAACTCCCACACATCCTCGCAGACAAAAACCTCGCCGTGCTCGATGGGGTTCAGGGTACCAGGGTCAACGTTCAGGTATGGATCAGCCTTAATCACGTCCACCCTGAGCCCACGCATTTGGAAAAGCTTCCCTATTGAAGCTGTTACAACTCCTTTCCCAAGGCCGCTTACAACACCTCCCGTTACGAAGACAAACCTAGTATGCATACAATAGGGAGAACAACAGCTTATTAACTTTTTCCAGGCCTTGACAATCAAAGCTACAGACTGCGTCCTGGGGGCTGGCTCCCAATTACCCCTCTGAGGGGTTATGCTTGGCTCCTAGTAGTGTTATTTTGCCTTTCTTCTCGGCGAGTGGTGTGGCTCCGCCGCGTGTATACAGGAAGGTTTCTATCTTGTTGGGTTTTGGTTGGTTGTAGCCCGCCTTCTTGGCGATGTTTAGTGCGGCGTTGATGTCGGCGTTTATGGCTATGCCGCAGTTCTTGCACACGTATAGGCCTCTGTGGATGCGGGCTTTATTGTCCTTTACAGAGTCCCTCAACCTGCACTCTGGCGAGTCCACGGCTATACAAGCGTTGCAAGAGGAGCAGGGCAAGGAGGGTGTACCAGGCACTAAGCGAGGCGGTCGAGGAGATAAATGCCAGCCGAACACGCTCCTCCTCTCTAAGGATCTACGCGGGCATCCTCCCAGAATACAGGAAGACACTCGACAGCATAGACGCGATGCTCAGGAAGCTAAAGAGCGAAAGAGCACTCTTGAAAGCCTCCTCGAGGAATAGGAATATTTCCTAGCCTTGATGGGAGCACAGTCGCGACATATGACGGGTCGGTTGGGTCGCTTGCGGCAATGCGTGTCCTTTCTCTCACCGACTGGGCACAGGGGCTCAGCCCTTATAGATGTGCTCCAGCCATGCGTGGTGTTTAACGACGTATTTACAGCCGAATACTACAGGAAGGTGACCTATAAGCTCGAGTCAGACCCCTCCTGGG
>NZ_JBMFLX010000033.1:0-4440 GCF_049970975.1 Infirmifilum sp.
TTCTCATAGCTCTGGGTTGTTATGTATATAGTCGTGGTGGGAGGTGGAAAAATTGGCCAAGCCATAGCAGACTTTTTCGCACGTAGGGGGGACAGGGTCGTAATAATAGATAGGAAGAAAGAAGTCTGCGACTTCCTAGCAAAAAATTATGATGTAGTAGTCTACTGTGGAGATGCAAGGTCAACAAGTCTTTTGAGAGACGCACAGGTGGAGGAAGCGGATGTCCTTTATGCTGTAACAGACAGTGATAGCGTTAATATACAGGTTGCCACGACAGCGAAAAAGAAGCTCGGCGTACCAAGGGTCGTCGTCAGGATTAATCAGAGTGAGAACTGTGAACGTGTTGGCGGGGAGGTGGCTGACACCGTCGTCTGTCTGGGTGTTAACTCACTAAGTGCCTTCATTGAAGCCGTGGTTAACCCGGAGTACAAGTATCTCCTAAGGGATCGGGACAAAGTCATCGCATTGATTCGCGTTGTACCAGACTCACCGCTTGTCGGAAGGAGTATAAAAAGTATAGAGGATATGGGAGTTCTCGTCGGAGTAGTGGTGAGGGAGGGCATTCCAAGCCGTCCAACGGAAGATCTAGTACTGGAAGCCGACGACGAGATTGTTGTTGTTGGTAGGGAGGAAAGAGTGAATGAACTTATACGTGTCCTTTACGAGTAAGGCATCCGCTTTAAATATAAAAAAGAAAAGAGGTCATTTTGGAGGGGATTGGCTTGCTCCAGATGCTTGAGCTGCGGCTAGAGCTTCTTTTATCGGTGCTTGGAAGTTTATTGGCTACGCTTGTCATAGGCTTTCTCTTTTCGAGGATAATTAGGAGATCTCTTAGGAGGTATAACCCTTTGCTCGCGGAAGCCACCGCAAGGTATGGCTCCTGGGCGATCTACATGGTGGGCATACTATTCTCATTAGAACTGTTAAACCTTAAACTCGAGACAATACTAGTCTTTGTGGTACTGATAGGTGTACTTGTCGTCATCGGGCTCAGAGACATCCTCCCAAACTACTTTGCAAAACAGATCATCGACATGTATAAGCCCTTCAATGTCGGGGACTGGGTAAAGATTGAGGAGATTGTTGGCAAGGTCGTCGAAATAAACGATCTGTATACTCAGGTCGTTACGAGATCGCATGCACGCGTTTACATCCCAAATAATTTGCTGGTCAAGCATACCATCAGCAACCTTTCAAAGGCGGGTGGTATAGATGTTACTGCGAGAATATCCGTTCCTCTCTCGCGAAGTCTTGACGATATTATAAGTACTATTGAGAAAGCGATAAGCGAAGAGGCTCGTGAAGAAGGAACCGGCGACTCTGAGATTCAAGTAGTCTCATTGAACGCTAAAACGGTAGAACTTGAAGTTAAAGTGAGGATACTAAACCCCCAGAGGGTTGAAGACGTGCGCTCAAGGGTACTGAGAAAGATCTACAGGGCTCTTGAGACAGAGCTTAAAGGCTAACACTAGTTTTAGCGTTTTCTCGCAACGTAAAGGAAATATGCAAGAAGCCCAACGGCCAGCCATGAGAATCCCACTAGCCTTCCCTCTTCATGTGTGCCCACCACCATCAGCCACATTACTAGGTTTGCTATGAAACCGCCGATAGCTCCTAGAGGTATGAGGTAGCTCTTCCTTTTTATTGAGACCGTAATATTTCCGGGGGTCATGAAGGGCCTGTAACGATACGGATCCTTGATGCGGAGCATCACTACAGAAAGGTTTACAATCATGTACGAGAGTAATGCCCCGAAGTTGTATAGATCTGCTGCTAGACCGAGGTGCCCTATATAGGCGAGCATTAGCTGGAAGAACGCGAATAGTATTATAGCTTTGTAGGGTGTATTAAACCTCTTGTGTAGGGCGGTGAGCCACTCGGGAAGCATACCCTGCTCGCTCATGGCGTAAACCATCCTCGAAACGCCTACTACACCCGTGTTTGTTGCGACATAACACACTGTCATGCCTATCATGGAGATCCAGAGCGCAAATATCCCTCCGTAAGGAAGTTGCTGTGCAACTACGGCAGCGGGATCCTTCTCAGATTCTCCTAGGATTTGCCAGCCTACCACGCCTATGGCTAGTGTTGAGAAGAGGACAGCGAAGAGTATCACTATTATGCTGACAAGTTTGACGGCTTTGGGTATAGTCGAGCCTGCTTTACGAGTCTCTCCAGCCGTTTGCGATACGACTTCTATCCCAAGGTAGGACGCCATTGCGAGGGTGGAGCCGTATAAGAAGTTTTCCCATGTGGGGTTAGTGCCTATCGCTATCTGGTCGAAGAAGGGCTGAAACCTGGTGGTATAGCCTATTAACATGATTACTGAAAGCCCTACAACATCCATCACTACGAGTATAGAGCTCACGGCTGCAGACTCTCTAATCCCTACGATGTTGAGAACAACTAGAGAGCCTACGAGGAGGGCTGCTGTTAGGCCGAAATAAGGATCTGTTTTAAGTAGAGGTATTAGGTGTCCAAGATAACCCGTAGCTGACAACGCGAAGATCGAGCCCGTGACTATGTAGTCTAGGAGCAGGCTCCAGCCGGCAAGAAATGCTATGAATTTCCCGAATGCCTTTTCAGCGAATATCATCCCTCCCCCCGCCTCGGGGAAAGACGAGCTCAGTTCCGCATAACTTAACGCTGTCAGGAGGTAAGAGATGCTGGCGACAGCATATGCGATAGGCGTAGCTGGTCCTGCATGGGCAGCTACTAAGCCAAGCGTCATGTAGATTCCTGCGCCGACGTCGGCGTAGCCGAAGCTAAACACTCCAAGTAGTCCAAGCTTCCTTTTGAGTCGCTGCTCTTTCGCCATATTACGGTTTGGCTGTTCAAGGGTAGCTTAAATTGGTTATTCTTTTATCTGCAAAAAATCAAAAAAGGTTAGAAAAATTACTTTTTATGGGATCTGCCTAGCGCTCTGAGAACCTCTAAAGCTACACCAAGGCCTTTCTGAACCTCTGGATCCGATAAGGCTTTCAACAGGCCTGGGATACCGACAGGCTTTGCCTCCTTCTCCATTGCCTCTAAAACAGTGCCCAGCGTCGCGAAGCTCTTTGTCAAAGTCTCAGGTTTTACCTGGCCCATAGCGTCTAATATCTCGTCTAGGTGGTCAAGGATCTGGAGCGTTGACGGCCTCAGTAGTATCTCTGAGAGACGGCCTATAACATCAGGATCAACGATATCGCTTGCGGTGTCTAGTATTCCGGATTCATTTAGTTTTACGAGAAGGTCCAGGAATTTCTCAAGAGCTTCTCTTCTCGTTGGGGTTAAAATATCCTCGATTCCTCCCGACACGCCTACCACCCCATACCACTTCTTAACATCTCATCGGTTGCGTCGAAGTAGGCCTTAAAGATGGGGCTCCAGAGCTCAGGGTATCTAATAGCACTCCAGTAAGTCGCGACAAAGAGATCCTCCATAAGCCTCTTAAATTTAGAGAAGCGGACAGGCATCGGAGGATGATCATAGTCGCTTATCACGAATAAGCCCTTCCCATCAGCTATGACGGGGCAGTTCGTCCTCCCGCTGTACCGGGCGTCAAATCCCTGGAGCCTAGCAGCCACGACTTCGGCTTGGAGGTGGGCGGTAACACCGCTCTTTGATGTTGGAGCGTTAGTACAGTCGCCTATAGCAAAGGCATCGTCGAATCCCTGTATATTGCTTGTGTGTTTATCGATCACTATAAAACCACCTTGATCCTTCGCGCTTTCCGGTGTGATCTTATACGTAGCACCCTTATGCGGAGGGACAACTGTAGCAACGTCAAATGCGAGTTCTTCGCCCTCAAGGCTTAGGATCCTCTTCTTTTCAAGGTCAATCTCGTTTGCTGTGAAAAACGTGTGCAGCTCGATATTCCTAGCCTTGAACTCGGGCTCTATAACGTCTGCTATTACCTTCGATGGATAGGCGTGTGGGACGGGGACAGCTAGCACGACTTTAACCTTTTCCCTCAACCCCCTCCTAGCGAAGAAGTCCCATGAGAGGAACGCCCCCTTGTGAGGTCCAGGTGGGCACTTGTAGATCGGATCTGCAATAGCTATGACGAATCTCCCAGCACTCATAGAGCGAAGACTATGATACAATTTTTCGGCGTTTTCGGGAGAAGAGTAAAAGTCTCCAAATTTTTCCAGCAACTCTCGGTGGCCGGGAATCGCGTCATAGTCGAGCTCAGCCCCACTTGCTAGGACTATATAGTCATACTCGAGATGTTTTCCGCCAGCGGTTTTCACGTAGCGCTCCGAGAGGTTAACCTCCACAACGCTATCATTAAGGAAACTTACTTGAGGTTTAAGGAGTTCACGTATCGGCCTTAGGAACTTCTCCTTCTTAACACCCTTGAAGGCAATCCACAGGTTGCCCGGCTGGAAATGGTGGTAAGGGCTCCTATCTATGACCGTCACTGAGAACTCGTCATGCGGTAATAGGTTAGCTAGA
>NZ_JBMFLX010000033.1:4540-15675 GCF_049970975.1 Infirmifilum sp.
GCTCCTATCTATGACCGTCACTGAGAACTCGTCATGCGGTAATAGGTTAGCTAGAATGGCTCCACCTCCACCCCCACCAACAATTACAACTTTTTTCATTTAATCGCCTTTTCAATCCTAATATAAGATAAAATGAAAAATCATTTTTTAGCTACAACCTTTATACGCGCGACTATAACTTCGCCCTCCTTCTTCAACTCTAGCAACTCGTTCTTAGTCCTTTCAATCCAGGCTTTGACGTCGGGCTCGAAGCCGGGGTCGGTGGCCATAACTACAATGATATCCCCGTTCTGCGCGTTACGGTAAGCCCGTGTGAGAGCGGATATGGGGCCGGGGCAGGCCATTCCTCTTGCATCTACGGTGATTTCAGGCATTTGGGTCGCCTAGATGAATATGACCTCGTATTCGGCGGTTTCTTTCATGAAGAAGGTTGCGCCTACAATGTCGTCAACTATTGGGTCTAGATGATCCTTCTTAAGGCCTAGGGCTTCTGCTATGAGGCTGCACACATAAACTTTGACGTCACCCACCTCCTTGGCCTCTTTAAGCATGTCATACCAGCTTGGAGCCTTTATCTTCTCTAGTCCCTTCATTAGGTGGGGGACCATGTCTTCAAACTCTTTGGGGAAGCGGGGTTGAGGCTTGTTTTTAGTGAAGTAAGGTGTCGCGAAGCCTGTGACGAAGATCCTTACGGGGACTCCAAGGTTGGCGGCGGTCTGAGTGAGAACACCAAGAGGTATAAACTTGTCGGCTGTACCCGAGAACATTATAATTGCCAAACCTTTTGTCATGGTTTTATCAAATTTATTTTTATCAAAAGTCGTATATAAATCAATATGTATATTGTAATATACAATACACTTCAAGAATTAGATATATACTCTTATATTCATCAAAATCATAAAACTAGATGATGCAAGGCTCGGCAGCAACGGGACACATAGTAGCAGTGGGGACAAGTCTCATCAGGAACCTCGCCCAGAAAGGAAAAGAATTAGGGATTCCAGATAATATTCTCAGAGAGTTCTCCGAATGGACAAGAGCCGCACCCCGTAGCCCTACAGATGCTATTGCTGGAGGGAGGGCAGCCGTGGGTACAGAGGAGTTTGAAACGGCCTTAAGGGCCCTTGGAGGGCAGCCCTTCGAGCTGAGCGCAGAGCTAAACGCGATGAGACCTTACCTTGAAAGAGGAATAGTCAGAGCCGTTACGCTCTTAGCATCAGACACAGGTGTCTCAGAGTTCCAGGCTAGAGTCCTCGCGAGCTACCTTGAGGCGGAGGGTGTTGAGGTTGAAGTTCAAAGGGTTCAAGACCTGGGTATTGACTTCCAAAAGGGGCTCTTCAATCTCCTTGACAGCATAGTAAAGAAATTTGTCGAGTACAGGGAGAAGGGACTCGTAGTCTACATTAACCTTACGGGAGGCTTTAAGCTGGAGTCCGCTATTCTATACCTTGCTGCTTGTCTCACACTAGGACAAGGTAAGGCCTACTACATACATGAGACAATGAGGGATACCGTAGAGGTTCCGATAATCCCTGTTATGCCGGATCCACAGCTTTTACGGCTTTTAGATTTATTATCAAGGGGCGGTGGGAGCTTAGATACCCTACAGTCTCAACTAACGAGAGATTCCATAAGGAAACTTCTAGAATCTGGGGTTCTTGTTCAAACAGGCGGCGAGCTAAAAGTCAGAGATTGGATAAAGCTCCTGATCAACAAGGAATATCAAAGAAAATAATTTTATTCATAGCTTAAAGATTTTTATTTCTTCTCCCTTTTAATCTACTGCTTTATACTACTTTCTCAGTGAAGAAAACAGCTAACTATTCTGATACTCTGACTTGAATTTTCATCTGTCTTCCACTAATGGCTTCTTCGAAAGCATCGGCTATGCTTTCCAAGGGGTATACGGCAGTGACAAGCTCCTGTACCTGAACGGTTTTCTCCTTCAGCATCCTGAGGGCCACATCCATATCCTTAAGCTGGTAGTCTGATACCCCTACTACAATTTTCTCCGCATAGTGTATGTTGTTTAGATCAGTCTGTGGCTCACTCCTCGGATGGATGCTACCAAAAAGAGCTATGATGGATCCATTGCGAGAGTTTTCTAGTGCAAAAGCCATGGTCTCCCGGCTTAAGGCTGTTATGGTAACCTTGTCGGCTCCGAGTCCATTGCTAAGCGAATAGACGACCTGCTTTGCCTCTACGGGCGTATATGCATTAATCCCTAGTCTTCTAGCAAATTCGATACGTTCCTCCTTGACCTCTGAGATTATTGGAATCGCTCCTAGTGCACGTACCACTAACGCTGAAAGGACGCCCATCGGTCCTCCGCCTACAACGAGAACAACCTCGGAGGGCTCGATTTTGAGTTTCCTGACGCTATTCAACACAACGGCTAAAGGCTCAGCATAGGCTGCAACATCTAAAGGGAGTTTCTCAGGTATCTTATGAACCCATTTAGCGGGAACTTTCATGAACTCCGCGTATCCTCTACCAACGGCGAGCTTCCGGGGGCATAAATTATGCCTGCCGTCTCTACAGAAAAAACAGTCTAGACATGACACATAACTGTCCGGGACCACCAATTCTCCAGGAGTAACTCCATTTACGTCTTCTCCCACCTCTTCAACTACTCCACTAACCTCGTGGCCAGTCAGACCATAGGAAGAAGAGCCGTATTCTAAACGACCATCCCACAATTCAGGTTTACTCAAGCCCAAGTAATACCGGATATCTGTTGGACACACGCCGACAGTGTGGACCTTGATGAGGATTTCTCCCTTACCGACTTTTAAATCACTGATCTCCTTGACTTCAACACTTCTCGGAGCTTTTAAAATTGCAGCCCTCATCCTTTAGACCTCTTCAACTAGTTTCCTTATCCTAGAAGCAGCTTCACGGGGATTAGGCGATTGAAATATGTTTCGTCCAATAGCGACTCCCTGTGCTCCTGCTCTCAAAGCTTTCTCGATTACCTTGTAGATGTCTATCGAGCCCTTCTCACCACCCGCTATTATGACTGGTACAGGGACAGCCTCCACAATTGTTTCGAATGGCTCAGCATAAGCTGTTTTCACTATGTCGCCACCGTACTCAGCCGCCACGCGTGCGATGCGGGCTATCTGGTGGGCATCATAGATTACCTTACCCTGAGGATCTACTGGTATTACTTCATTAATATATATCAGTCCAAAATCATAGGCTGCTCTAGCCACAGCCCTCATCTTCTCCGAAGTCAAGGGGTCGAGCGGGGCTTTTCCAAAGTAAGCTGTCTTAACACCAACAACGTCCAGTTTTGCGGCGAATTCAACAGCCTTAGGATCAAAGGGAATGTTAAGAATTACCTCTGTCTTGCCTATCAACAGTTTAAAATAGGAGAGGTATACTCCCTCGTTGAGTATCAGCGCGTTGGGTTTCTCGTTGAGTATCTCGTTGAAGAGTCTGGGCATGTCTTGTAGACCTTCATAGATCGCATCCTCTCCCCCGTGATCGAGTGCTACTATGAATAACCTCTTAGAATTTTTTGTGAGTCTGCTCCAACGACTATATTTTCCCGGGGTATCCAACATGTTTTGTCCCTTTTTCAAAACATATGAAATTTATATTTTTTGTGTAGAATTACAAATGTGTCAAATTATCTGTTAGGTATAGATTTGGGTACCACGGGTTGCAAAGCGTTGCTCATAGACGAGAATGGGAGCAAGTTTGCCACCGCAACCGCACCAATATCCACCATTGCTTTTAGGAACATAAGAGAGCAGAACACCTCCGAGTGGCGGAAGGCAGTTACTGAATCGACTAGAAAAGTTACAAAGAACCTCAAAGGTAAACTTGAAGGGATAATCTCAATAGGAGTGACAGGACATTTTCCGAGCTTTGTCCCCCTCCTCAACGGGAAGGAAGCGGGTAACGCCATACTATACTCTGATCTCCGTGTTAAACCTGAAAGGATACTTAGACCAGCCGATTTGAAAACAATTGAAGATTTGACAGGTCTGCCTAGAGAGATATTCCCCAGTCTAACCTCCTTCAAACTCTCTTATCTTAGACGAAAAGGCGTAAAGTTCAATTCTTTCCTACCAGCCAAAGACTACATCAGATACCTTCTGACAAGCGAGTTTTCCACCGATTGGCTTGAAGCATGGTGGACTGGTCTTTTCTCTAATGGGAAATGGTCTCATGAGATCCTGGAGATGTTAGGGCTAGAGGATGTCGAATTGCCCTTAATAAGAAATCCGGGTGAGGTTGCAGGAGAGCTAACAAGGGAGGCTTCAAGGATGCTTGGTCTAAAGGAAAAAACCCCCGTTGCTACAGGGACAATCGACGGTATGGCGGCCTTCATAGGAGGAGGACCATTAGAACCTGGTGATGCTGTGATTTCCTCCGGCTCAACGGATATCATAGCCATGATGACGTTGCAGAAACCTAAAACCCGTAATCCCTCCTTTTACTCGTGGCCTTACTTTGAAGGGTCTACCTTCGTGCTATATTCTTCTACAGCCTCCTCAGGCTTATCAGTACAGTTCTATCTCCGACTATTTAACACTCTCGGGCTAGACATTGAAGGCTTAACTAGGAGGGCTGCTAAGAGGCCCCCAGGATCCTTAAATCTCCTTTTTCTGCCTTACCTGCAAGGAGAGTATGCGCCATTCTTTAGTCCCAGTGTTAGGGGGGCACTTTTCGGACTGGATTTGACGCACGACACAGTTACCATCTTCAGGGCTTTCCTTGAGGGTATAAGTTTCTCCGATAGACACGTCTTGGAAGAGATGCAGTATCTAGGCCAACCCTTAAAGCGTATACGGATAGGCGGGGGAGGTTCGGCAAACGCTCTATGGAATGAGATTAGAGCTAGCGTGCTAGGTGTAAACGTTGAGGTTCTCAAGGTCAAGGCACTCTCTGCTCTTGGAGCGGCAATCCTGGCTGGCCAATCGATAGGGTTATTCAGGTCGCTTAAAGAGTCAGCTCTAAGACTGATAAGAACTGAGTACGTCGTGAAGCCCAGGCCTGACTGGACTAGAAGGTATGACAAGCTCTACAGGGATTACTTGAGACTATCTTCCCTGACTAGAAGTTTTTACAGGTCAAGCCGGGTATGACTATACTACTCCACAGGACTTCTATACCTATGGGCTCAGCTTACTGCGAAGTATTGGTGGTATTTTTCGGGGTCAACGGCTTAACGCTTATAACGCCATAGCCCGCGCTCCTGTTGCCTCCAACGTTAACGATTTCCCCCAGTTTTAACAGCCCGGTAACAAGCCTTCTATCCTGCACAGAGGCACCTGGTTTGAACGTTATCCTTACCCAACCAGTAAAACCATTCGGAGCCGGTTTTGAAGCCACCATTTTAGGCGTCTTTATGCTTATTCCGCTAATGTAAACCTTTTCAGCTAGCTCCTGAGGCCTTGGCAGGTCAAGTCCCGTAAGTGCGTGAGCTGAGGCTATCAGGCTAGAAAACAGATGCTGAGGATCGGGATAGAGAACCTTGTATCTTTGATCCCCGCTAAGCGGGTTGAAATAGGTTGGTGTTATGAATCGTACATCAAGAGAGCTTATCTCCGCTTCACTCCCTCCCGCCAAGATGTCTCTCGGATTTACAACTCTTAGTGAGACGCCCTCCACTCTAAACTCAATCCCTTTTACGATGAGACCAGGAGCGGCTGGAAGAACCTCTGAGATAAAACTCCTCGAAATTGTATCGTCGAGAAAAGACACTTCCAGTACAGCTAGGGCTCCAGGCTCAAACAGCACTCCACTTTCAGCGCTTGCCTGTTCGCGGCTCTTGACCAGCCTAAACCCAGACCTAAACGTTATTGGTTTTAGCGAATAGGGGGATCGTTTTGCATCATGGAGCCTCCGTGCAAGCTTTTCGCTAGCCTGCGCGACTATAGAGAGAAAAGCCCCCCTGCTCTCACTACCGTTAAACCAGGGAAGCGATCCACCGTTTATCGCGATGAGCTCGATTTGAGCGACGGTGACATACGGCATATCAAGACACCATCATACGGGCTTGCACCTTTAGAGGCCTCATAGCTTCAAGCCCGATGGTTCTGGGGCTTCCAGGGAGATTGCTCACATGTAACGGCTCGAATGTTTGGCCAGTGTAAAATATCAGATTATTCCAGGCGAGGCTGAGAGGGGGCATATGAAATTTTTCCAGGGCTGTCCCATGGACTAATGACTGACCTCCTCCCAATACGATGTCACCCGTTGTCCACCATTATCTTAAGTTATATCCTAGACACTCTCCGCATTAAATGTTATCTTCCCTCGAGGTATTTCTCAAGGAAAGCTGCTAAGTATGATTGTTCTAGAGCCCTGACGGCAGACTTTGCCCCCATGTGTCCACTAGTTGTTTCAACCCTCAAGTAGACGGGATGCCCGGATCCGCGAGCCTTCTCTGCGAATTTCAAAGCATGGGCTGGGTGAACCCTGTCATCATTCAAGCCCGTAAAGATTAGCGTTGGAGGCATCCTCTTTTCGCTTGGAATGTTGTGATACGGGCTGTACCTAAGCAGAATCTCACGCATCTTGGGGTCTTCAGGATCGCCGTACTCTGGGATCCAGTATCGCCCGACGTATAGTAGATGATACCGCAGCATATCCAGCACCGGATAGCCTATAAGCGCAGCATCCAAATATTCGGGCCATCTGGTCGCGAGCGCGGCTACTGTGAGACCCCCGTTGCTGGATCCCATAGCTGCTACCCTAAAACCTAACGCTTTAAAGAATCTTGCAAAGCTCGCAACGTCCTTAAAGGTGTTTTCCTTGTTCTCAAGCATGCCTGCCCGATGCCAAGCTTCTCCCTCCTCTCTCCCCCCACGTGCATTAACTATCACGATAGCATAATCTCTCTCGAGAAGGTAATGGAAGAATGGATTATAGGATGGAGTTAAGCTTATCCCAAAACCCCCATAAGCGTATATGAGGACAGCCCTGGGTGGAGATGTGCGCGAAATGTAGAAGGCGTGAACCTTTACGCCGTCGCTGCTCCTTAGCCACAAGTCCTTGACTTCTAGATCGGGGATTGCCATGCTCGCATCCCAGGTTAAAGCCTCACCATCCCTAACCGTGAATAAAAGATGTCTATGAGAGGGGGTAGAGGCTAACAGGAGGAATTCTCCATTGTGCTCATCCTGTATAGATATCGAAGCATACCTTACAGGCATGCTGGGGCTGGACCAGGACTTCACGCGTAGGTCGTACAAGTTGACGTTATGGACGGCGTCCGTCATTGTTACCACTAGCAACTTGTCACCAGATACTAGAGCACTCTCAAGGATACCCCTAATACCCAACTCTTCTCCCTGGACAACTAGCTCATCCCCCGTATCCTTAGCCCTCACATAGACAGGCCCCTCAAACCAGCCCGCAAGCAGAATAGGGTGGTCGGCCTCCTCAACCAGACTCGAGCTCCAAGAGCCATACTCGATAACGTAAAGCCTTGCACTGCGCCAGCCACGCTGCACAGTCACGGCTAAACGTGAAAAGTCCCCTGAAGCAAAGACCCTTTCCATGAGCTCGCCTGCACCAACTATTCCACTCCCCCACACGACCTCCTCTCTTCCATCCTGTAGCATTACAAGCCTATCAGTGGGAATGTCTCCCCCATCAGGCGGCTTCTCAGTGCGGTAATTCCTAACATAGATGAGCGAGTCCCCCACCTTGTGGAAAGAGTCAACTATCCCATCCAGCATATAGACAATTTCCCCATCATTAACGTCCACGATGTAAGTCCTGCTATAATCCCTGCCCTCGAGCGAGGCGGAGACAGCTACCAGTCTCTCAGAACCATGTACCTTTGAAATCCACGTGAAAACCTCTTTATCATGGGAAGACAGGAGTTTTTCGCGTGTTCCATCCCTGTGTAGCAAGTAGACTTCCTCCGTCGAACCCCTGTATAGAACCGCTATGCCCTCGCGTATAAGCACGGCTCCCGCTACGCGCGGCTCGTCGTGAAGCTCGCGTATACGGGAGTAGTGCTTGTCTATAATGTTGGCTAAGAGCTCATTGACCTCGTTATTGAAACGGTTGATTATACTCCTCGTGCGTGGAGATTCTAAGTTCTCCAGCTCTATGAGTGGATCTTCGGCGCTCATATATTATTCATTACGATAAAACCAGTTTAAACTTTCCGAAAAAATCTTCAAATGGATTCCTATTAACACGTCATGTTATATTTTAAAAAACTCGAGACAATAGATGAAAGTAAAAACAGATGGGCCTCAGCTGTCTTACACTTATTACTTTTCCAACACTGGTTCAACACGATTCACCTGCGGGAGGGGTGTCTTTTTCTCTTCCCATTCGAGAGAAGACAAGTGGTAGTTTATAGAGTCCACGAGGGTCAGCGGGATCACGTAGAAAAACGCCACTATTGAGATAAAGGTGGAAAAATCAACCTCGATATTTAATCCTTGAAGCGTTAAACGAGTCACCGAGCCTCCCATCGCTAATTGGAGTATGTAAACGTTCAAAACTCTGCCAAGAAGCCTTATTAGGATACTTAGGGGTTGATCATGTAGAGCGGCTGAAAACCCCCCGATAAATGCGGCAAGAACTATGAGTAGCAGAAGTAAGGGTAAGTTTTGCTCAATTCTTCCTCCCATGAAGGTTATAAAGGGTGAGAATATGAGGGCTAACCCGGCCCAGAGAAGTGCTGAGAATGCTCCCACTAATGCTCCAGCGACGCCCAGCAAGAACCTCAAAAACCTACCACTCATACTAGAACCCCACGCCTCCCGTAAAATTGTATGAGATTTTAAACCTGTATATACCGGCTAGGGAGCCTGAAAAAGTGAACTCGATACGGGATGTAGTGCTGTCCAACTCCAGCACTGCACGTATACTGTCACCGGGATTAAGGATCTTCCCCTCCCTGGTAACAGGCACACATGTGAGACAATAGGGCTTAATGCTTAAGCTGTATTCATGGATGGGGATAGGGCCAGTGTAGGTAAATGTTATTTCAATCTGAGTCTTTCCTGATGGCTTTACTCCCAGGACAGTATAGCTAAATAATACTATTCGTCCCCCTCCCCTGAGATGGTTTAATAGTAATACCAGTGGGGATAGAGTGTATACTATGGCGAAAAAAGAAATGACCAGTGCTAAGAGTTTAAGCCACATACTCGCTTCGTCCCGTTGAGAGGCCATGTTTTAAGAGCTGGACGCCCGCGGCAAGGGCAACAGAGAGAAATGCTATTTTTCCGAGCAGGTAGAGTCCTTCAGTGGCAAGCGTTCCTATCCCTTGAGTTAAGTCGGTAAGAGGGGGTACTCGCTGGTAAGTAAGAGCGGAGTATAATGCAACCAGGAAAACTATGATAACCATTAATAATCCGGTAAGGAAGCTAATCAAAGGCATGTTTTGCTTTAGAGAAGAAGCATGCGACGCCATATACTTCTTTTTATTAAACAATCTTAATAAATTTTGCTAGAGGCAAGTAAGTTTTTTTGTTTTGTGTCCAAAATGGCTAACGGGTCTACCATCATGGGTGTGTCTCATCTACTAGGATTCATAATATTATCCTTCCTCCTGGGAGCCATGATAGCCAGGAGTAGAAAACCAACCATTCCCATATGGAGCATAATGGCTTTCACCTCTTTTCTAACAATCGCTTTCGGGCTCGTAAGGCTGGACGAGGTCGGGTCAATAATCGACTGGAACGTAGTCCTCTTCCTAGTAGGCATGTTCAGCATTGTAGGCCTGGCGGAGTCCTCAGGCCTCTTCAACCTTATGGGTTTCTGGTTCATAAATCACTTTGAATCTCGTTACCATCTAATCCTGGCCTCATCAATCTTCTTCGGCCTTCTCGCCGCGATATCCATGAATGATACCGTTGCCTTTATGGGTCCGCCTTTAGCTTACACGGTTTCAAGGGCGCTTGACATAGATCCCCGGGTTATGTTTCTTCTCCTAGCCTTCTCCCTAACGATAGGCTCAGTTACAACCCCTATAGGAAACCCTCAGAATGTGTTAATTGTTGAGGAGTCGGGTATCACAGCCCCCTTCTACGAATTCTTCCGTATGCTCTTTGTACCAACACTCATCAACCTGGTCATAACTCCCATGATACTCGTGAAGCTCTTTGGGGTTGAGGAGAAGAGGAAGAGCCTAATCCTGATTCCAGGAGAATCAATCACTAATAAGAGGGATGCCGCTCTAGGAGCACTCGGCCTGGTATCAACGGTGTTAATCCTTATAGCGAACGATCTTATGCAGCTTCTAGGTCTTCCTTACGTCGAGAAAAGAGGACTTATACCCTTCTTCATAGCTGCTGCGCTATACATTGCATCTAGTAATCCAAGAGAACTTCTAGGCAAGGTAGACTGGGGGACAATAATATTCTTCATATCGATGTTTATCACCATGCAAGGCGTCTGGAGGAGTGGGGTATTCACCCCCCTCCTAAGCATGATGATGCCGCACAGAATGGAAGGTCCTCAAGCCTTAGCCTCCATTACGTTCTCCTCTCTCCTCATAAGTCAGGTTATTAGCAACGTGCCCTTCGCAAGCTTCTTTACTATATACATGAAGAGCCTCGGCTATACGAGACACGACGAATTATACTGGATCGCTTTAGCTTTCTCCTCAACCATCGCGGGGAACCTTACACCCCTGGGTGCAGCCTCCAACATAATAATTCTCGAATACCTTGAATCAAGAATGAACACGACCATAATTTTAAAAGACTTTCTAAAAGCGGGCTTGATAGTCACAGCGGTGAACACGGCGATTTATCTCATCTGGCTGCACTTCTTTATAATGATATAGGATGACCAATGAAGAAAGTAACCCGACTTCAAAAGGTAAATCAAGCTTCAAAAATTCAGACCCAAAGATGAACTCGTTATGGTGAAATCCAGGCATCGCGTGAAGCAGAGTTTTGGCTCAAATACTAAGGGAGGTGAGCTGGTAAACAAACGTTTTATAACGCCCACCGGAGCAAAGGTTCCAGTTATGCTTAGCCTAACTATGACACAGGTCGCGTTGACTTTGATTAGCGGCTTTATCGTGAGCTTCTCTCTAGCTCTAATTGGAGGCGGGGGCTCCTTACTCGCAATACCCTTGCTGCTCTACTTTGTAGGCCTCGCTTATGATCCTCGCTACACAATAGACTATATCAGCC
>NZ_JBMFLX010000034.1:0-14624 GCF_049970975.1 Infirmifilum sp.
ATGTTGACGTCGATGCAGGGACAGGCTCTCGACCGACGCCTCTACGCTATGCGGCTGGTGGAGGCGACCCTGAATTGGTTAAGATGTTTTGGAGCGCGGATCTTGATGCTCAATACAATGATGGAAAGAAGGCAGCCGAGCTCGCGAGAAAGAAAGGACATCTAGAAGTGCGGATCCCATAGCAGGCTGGAAGAATGCTAAGTAGAATTGTTAGAGCGTAAAATGACTTGAACTCCCGGTGACTGTGGTTTATTGAAACGGGTGGCTCCGCTAGAATAACCAGCCAAGAATAAACTTGGTGAGATAGGCTTTTTATCTACAGGTATTTTAGTGCCTCGGTGGGGTGATCCTCAGCCCTCTTCAGGTCTTTTACGATCGCCTTTATCTTCCCATCGTGGTCTATGACGAAGGTAACTCGTTGCGCGGTCTTCCCAGACTTGCCGAGGACTCCAAACAACTTTATGATTTCTAGACTCGAGTCGGAGATAAGCGGGTATTGCAGGGAGTATTTCTCGGCGAACCGCTGCAGAGTGGACAGCTTGTCGGCGCTAACGCCTATCACTTCAACGCCTCTACTGGTAAACTCATTAAGAGCTTTGTTAAAGGCTTCAACCTCGCGTGTACATCCAGGGGTAAACGCCTTTGGAAAGAAGAATATTACTACTTTTCGTCCTTTGAGGTTTGAGAATCTAATCTCTCCCCTGGTCGACTGGGCAGTGAAGTCCGGAACATAATCACCTACATTTAAAGGCATGACAAACCCGGGAAAAAACCGTAGAGGCGTCAGATAAATGTTACTTGGATTGGCGTGAAAGTCATTTTTACATTTTTATGCAAGGAACCCTGTACTCATTTGTCAGGGCTCTGACAGTTCCCAAGTTTCCGGTGGACCTTCACCACCTCCCTCAAAACCCTGGATCGGAACTCTCTCGTCTTGGAACTGGTTGGAGTGTGAGCAACGATGAGGACGATGTAGTACTGCTTGTCTGATTGCTCCTCAATGTACAGGTTGAACTCCTTTACAAACGGAGATATCGCGCTTCTGAGCTCTGATAAGACAGTATCCGGATCACAATATATGGGAAACTCGTATCTTACTTGTATCGTTTTACTCTCCTCCAGCTCTTCCGCTACGATGCTCGAGTTTAGTAGAATAGAGTTAGGTATCTTTACGAGTTGCCCGTCAGTATCGAGCATCTTGGTGAACATGAACCCTACCTCGATTATTGTGCCCTTAAGGCTTGGAAGAAGCTGGTCTCTGCTGAAAAACTTATACGCGGGAAAGGCAAGCACCGAAATCGTAACTGGCCCCGTAATCCTAACGCTCTGACCAGGCTTCAGAAAACCAGAGGCTAGTATCAGGATTCCTGAGAAAAAGTTTGAGAGCACTGGCTGCAATGCGAGGCCTATTATCAAGCCGGTGAATGTCGCGCTCGCAAGCAGTGACTCGCCACTGACGCCTAGAAGCGCGGCGTCGACGAAGCCCAGAATAATATATCCAAATAGGATTGTAACGTTCCGGACGTAATAGGCTTCGGGTCGATGCTTTTCCTTGAACCAGCCTAGAGTAGCCGTAGCGACTGACTGTATTATAGCTGCGCCCACAAGGGTGGCTATGGCCGCGTATACAAGGTGGCGGTGAGCCTGGTAGATGGGAGCAATATCTTTAAAGAGAGAGCCTAGTAGGCTCTCAAAGAGCCTCACAGAGAGTATGACGATTAAGATGAGGATGATAAGGGAGAGTATTCTTCTTTCAAGTCTCATACTGATTTCCTAAAAACACGGATTCAACTATAAAAATAAGACTTGTATATTGGCGTGTGCAGTTTTCTCTCGTATCGAACAGCTAGTTTTTATTTAGGCCCCTCTACCTACAATCTTGTGAAGCTGAGTATATTCTCGGTGCGAGACGTAGAATATTCTTACGGAGTAATAGAGTTCGAATCTCACGAGGAGATTCTCGGAAAAGTGCTGGGAAAGGACAGTGATAGGTTGAAGAGAGAGCTCGAGGAAGAAATGAACACCGTCTTCACCTCGTTTAGCTTGGCAACTGGTACACTTAACTATAAAGGAGAAGTCCTCGACCTGGCTTACATGAGGCTAGAACGGGAAGACGGCTCCAGCTTTGAAATCGAGATATACGAGAAGTCAGCCAGAAGCTTTTCAAACACAAGTCCCGAGGACCACTACGAGTTTGCGGCTAGGCTTATAAAGGCGTTGAACCCGGATGTAAGCATCAGAGGTCCGAGAATGATAGGCTTAGCATAGTGGTTGCTATGAGCGTTGTGGTGACCGGTGGGGCCGGCTTTATAGGTAGCCACCTCGTAGAGAAGCTGCTGAGCCTAGGTTACCAAGTGACAGTTGTAGACAACTTCTCCTCGGGCCATATCGAAAACCTCTCAGGCATTTCTTCAGAGATCAGATTAATCAGGGGTGATCTCCGCCTACCAGAGGTCTCTGAGGAGGCAATAAGAGACGAAGTGGACACCGTCTTCCACTTTGCGGCGAATCCGGAGGTTAGGGTTGGAGACCCAAAGGAACACTACGAGAACAACATCCTTGCAACATACAATCTCCTAGAGGCGATGAGGAGGAGAGACGTCAAGCGCATAGTGTTTGCTTCCACAAGCACAGTCTATGGTGACGCAGCTAGGCTTCCAACGCCCGAGGACTACTCCCCCATGAAGCCTATCTCGCTCTACGGGGCGTCCAAGCTTGCCTGCGAGTCAATGATCTCGGCCTATACTTACACTTATGGCTTTACAGCCGTCGCTCTGAGATACGCTAACGTAGTAGGCCCCAGGGCAAAGAGGGGAGTCGTAAAGGACTTTGTGGCGAAGCTCAAAGCGAATCCCCACGAACTGGAGATCCTTGGAGATGGGACCCAGCGTAAAAGCTACATCTGGATCGACGACGCGGTAGAAGGAACAATTACCGCTTGGCAGAAGACCCTTAGGGGGTTTGAGGCCTACAATGTTGGGAGCGAGGACTCAATAACCGTTCTCGACGTGGCAGCTATTGTAGTGAAGGAAATGGGTCTGACGAATGTCAGATACAAGATCACGGGGGGTGTAGATGGTGGCAGAGGATGGGTGGGGGATGTGAAATACATGCACCTCGATATTAGAAAGCTCAAGGCCCTGGGCTGGGCTCCAAAATTCAATAGCAGTGAGGCGGTCAGAAAAGCCGCCAAGGCGGCAATAGGGGAGCTTACACGTTAAGGCTTAAGAGAACGGCAAGGGTCATCGCAAGTTTCTCCATGTCCATCACGCCTTCATGCTTTAGACTCTTCTTCAACTCTCCGCCCTTCCTGATTAGAAAGACTATCGTAGGTGAAACGTGTACATCGAAGATCTCAAAGAGCCTCCTTGCGGGCTCAGAGCCACACTGCCCGGCAAACCAGTCACAGAGGGCTATCATGAAATAAGTGTCCCTTGCTTTTTCCGCGTTCTGTTCTACAAAGGTGAACCAGGTCTTGTCGAACTTTCTGCATGCGGGGCAGAGGGTATTGTCGAAATATATAACGTGTACACCGTTCTCGCTCAACCAGAACCTTTCAAGCTGGATCCATCTCTTCTCGGTAGTCGAGTAAAGGTAGAGACCGTTTGGCGTTGCGGGACCAGGATAGGGATAGATGTTTGTCATACATGCGGATTGAAATAAATTTTGAATATATCTATTTTACTATGGTAGGCTAACGTAGAGCTTTAACATGGGTTGGTAAAACGCGTTTGCGACAACTCCCTTCAATAGGAAGTCTAGCGCAATGAACACCAGAGAATACAGTAGCATCTTCTTCACCTCATCCTCAATGATCAACTTCCGCTTCTTGAAAAACAGCAAGGAAATTCTAGAGAGGCTCGTCCCTAATAGGACGTACCCAACAACGCGTAGTATCGCGTAGATCTGCCAGGAAAGTAAAGCAACTTCAAGGAAGTGTCCAGGCTTAGCATGGAGCAGCAGGATACCCACATAGAAGTTCATGTAGTCTAGAAGGTAGGCTCCCATGAAGAGCCCTGCAAAGCCAACCGTTAGAAAGGATGCCATTGAAAACACTACGATCTCTATTATCTTAGGAACGATGAACAACGACGGGTCACCTTCGGCTCCCTTACCCGTTGCTATCCAGGAAAACATTTCTTTAACATAGTCAGCCCCCTTGGCCACAAGCCCTGCTCCCTCAAGCCCATTCGAATAAGCGTAGTGTATCATCAGAAGAGAGGCTAGTATGGCCCAGGAGAACACTAGCAGGCTTGCCGTCCACAACTTTCCCTTATACACTTGGTAGGCAAAGCCTGGGTATACCGCTAGCGTAAGAATTAGAGGTAGCAGGATCGGATTAAATCTAGCTAGGACAAGCCCGACGTAGAAGGCTATGGCTGTAGCCGATAGAACAGATATGAAGCATATAAGGGTGTTCCAGCAGAATTTTTTAGGGTCTTCCAAGCTCTTGCCCCCTAATAAATCTTATATTTTCCTATATATTTTTTCATTTAAAGTGTGACCTGTTCATGCATGCCGTCCTGGTCAAAGGACTCGTGAAGGATTATGGCTCTTTCAGGGCTCTCAATGGTATAAGCTTTGAAGTCCAAGAAGGCGAAGTCTTCGGCCTCATAGGTCCCAATGGCGCCGGCAAGACAACCACGTTCAGGATACTTGCAGGCCTGCTCCAACCCACCTCCGGTGAGGTTCTAGTCCTCGGCGAGAAGCCCGGGACATTGAAGGTTAAGAGGCAAATAGCATACCTCCCCGAGGACGCAGGCTCATACAGGAATCTCACAGGCTACGAGTTCCTAAGGCTCGTCGCAGAGCTCTATTATGGGAGAACAAGGGAAGCGGAGGAGGCTGTTGAACTCGGGATTAAGATCTCGGGTCTAGGCGAGAAAATACACGAGAAAATGAAGACCTACAGCAAGGGTATGAAGAGGCGTGTACAAGTTGCACGGGTATTGATGCTGAGGCCTAAACTAGCCATAATGGATGAGCCTACCGCGGGCCTAGACGTGATTCAGGCAAAAGAGATACGCGACCTCATCAAGGAGAACGCTAAGAGCTTCGGCGTCACTATACTTCTCTCAAGCCACAACATGCTTGAAGTAGAGGACGTCTGCTCACGCGTGGCAATGCTTAACAAGGGCCTCATAATAGAGGAGGGTCCCGTTAAGGAGCTCATCTCCAAGCACGGGGTCAGGAATCTAGAAGAAGTGTTCTTCAAGCTAGCAGGTGGTGTCACGTGATCAGGCCCCTTCTTATCAAAGAGGTAAAGGACACGCTTCGCGACCCTAGAATCTTAGTACCTTTCATCCTAAGCGCCCTAATAATGCCAGTGGTGGCCCTTGTAATCATGGTTCCAATGCGTACGGCAGTGCAGGAAGCAGTACAGATGACTCAGAACATAGGTGTCTTAAACCTTGACAACGGGTACTACTCGAGACTGCTCCTCGAGTGGTTATCACGCAAGGGCTACACTATAACCTACCTTGAAAAAGGGGGTAACAACATATATTCGGAGGCGTCAGCCAAAGGACTAAAGCTTATACTAGTAATCCCTAACTCGTTTTCATCGTCAATTGAGAACGAAAAGCCTCTAAACGTCACGCTCATCGAGATAGTAGACGAGATCTCCTTTACCTCGGGTATCCAAACCGGGCGTCTACTCGGATCTTTGAAATCCTTCTACCTCGAACTACTGGCGAACAACTCAGGGATCAATCCTCAGCTTCTCCAGAATCCCGTCGAGTCGGTACCCCAGACCTACATTTCAAGCAAGAAATTATTCCTACCAGCCGATCCTGTATCTCTCTTTGGGCTAGTAATGGCAGCCCTCTTCATTCCTATAATAGTTATGTCCATAGCCATGGTGGTCATGCAGATGTCAGCGACCTCCATGGCCGTAGAAAACGAGGAAAAGACTCTAGAAACCCTTCTTACGATGCCCGTACCTGCGCGGGACATACTAACGGCGAAACTGCTCGGAATGTTCTTAGTCTCTCTCTTAGGCTCACTCTTTGAGATGATAGGGATAGGCCTTTACTTTTTAATAGTGCTTACAAGCTTTCCTACGGAGCCACAAATCACGGCTCAGCAAGCTGCTCCTCCATATTCCCCAGCTGCCATTGATTTACTACCCTCAGGGAGCCTAGTCCTCCTGGTACCCAGCTTACTTATTTCACTATTCTTTGCAGCAGCCCTAGGAGTAGTAATAGGCGCCCTAAGCAAAGACGTTAGAATAGCCAACACAATCCTAGGGCCTCTCTCCATGCTAATCTTCCTCCCAGGATACTTTGTTATATTCGCTCCATCCCAAATGCTAGGCCCCGTTGTTAAGGCAATACTCTATATCTTCCCACTAACCCAGCCAACAATACTAGCCAAGGATATCGTGGCCTCAGTTCCACCCGCACAGACTCCTCTCTACCTAGTCCTCTCCATAATCCTCACCATACTTCTCGTCTACCTAACTTCACACATCCTCTCCCTAGAGACTCTCTCGAGAATACAGTATGCCGTTGAGCAAGTCACAGCTAAGCTCAGAAAGAAACGTACTAGCGTATAAAACTAAAGCTTTACAGCTATATATTCTTCTTATAGAAATCAATACTTTCTTTTAATCTTATGTTTATGTATTTAGACTTTTTATTCTTATTTTACATAAACCTTTAAAGCTTACGAGAAAAAGATTTATAGAGTATAAAGTTCAGAAAAAAATGAGCAAGCATGCAAGCAAAAACTCAGAAATCAATTGCACTGCTTCTCATAGTAGTTCTCGTCCTTGGTTTCGCTGTCGGCTATCTTGTCCACTGGGCTACAGCTCCACAGCCTACCGCTCCGACAGGAGAGGTAGTCCCTAAAAGTGAGTATGACAAGCTAAACCAAGAGCTACAGACTCTGAAAAACCAGCTGCAACAACTACAGCAGCAACAAGGCGGCAAACCCGTAGAGATAGTGATAACAGCATGGACGCAGGGACCTGAGCGAGAATCAATATATCGTCAGCTGAACCTGGTAGAGGCGGCAAACAGGCTTAACACTATATTCAAGGTCGTCGGCGTCCCAGCCACTGTAAAGGTGGAGGGCGACTTCTCTACAGCGAGCTGGACGGACTACAGGAACAAGGTTTTCCTCGCGCTGCAAGGTGGCACTGGTCCCTGTATCTTCCAGATGGAGCATCACTACTCAGCCTTGCTTAGCGAAAATGGCTGGATTATTCCTTTAGACGACTATGTCAAGAAGTACTGGAACTGGACATACTATGACATAATTAGCGGTCTATGGGACTCCGTTACATACAAAGGGCACATATGGGGTATACCTCAGGACACCGAAGCCCGACCAATCTTCTACAACAAGCTACTACTAAAACAGCTCGGCTGGACCGATGACCAGATAAACTCACTCCCCGACAAGATCAAGAGCGGACAGTTTACTCTACAAGACCTACTGCGTGTAGCCGAGGAGGCTGTCCAGAAGGGCGTGGTACAGCCAGGCTACGCCATATGGCATAGGCCCAGCGCTGGACCCGACTGGCCTATAGTATACTTGGCATTCGGAGGCACGCTCCAAGACCCCACCACGGGCAAGCTTGTCGCTGACATGAAGGCTTGGAAGAAGACCTTCGACTGGTTCTACGAGGCCTCCATGCAGAAGGGCAAGGCTATTTCAGACAAGATAACTTCCCTAGACTTCAACAGGGACATTCACCCCACAATAGTCTCTGGGAAGGTCCTCTTCTGGATGGGAGGCATATGGAACAAGGGACAGTGGATAGGCTCCTTCAACTTATCAGAGGATAGATTCTGGCAAATGTTCGGCTTTGCCTTGTACCCCGCCGGTGAGCCAGGCTTAAAGCCGGTAACACTCTCACAGCCTCAAGCCTACTTCGTATCAAAGTCCTGCAAATACCCCGAGATAGCCTTCCTTATAATCACCCTCGCCACCGATCCATACCTGAACTCGCTGCATGCGGTTAAAAGTGCACACCTAGCGATACTATACGACCAGCTCTCAGATCCCGTATACACTAAGGACAAGTTCCTAGCCGCAACGGGTTACATGGTAGAATACGCCAAATACCAGCCTTTACACCCGAAGTGGAGCGACTACAACACCATAATCTTTAACGTCATAAAGGGAATAGAGACAGGGCAGTTCAACTCTGATCAGGCTCTCCAGGTCTTCAGACAGAACCTACAGAATACCCTAGGTGACAGTGTAATCATTAGGGATTAAAAAATAAAAATATTTTTTTCTGGGTGGTTCTCTACATGGCTTTTGGTAGACGCTGGGTTCGAATCGCGGTTCTAGCATTAATGCTGGTGCCGGCTACAATCGTCATCGTGCTTTTCATGGTTATCCCGGCCGTTCTCACAGTGCTTATATCTCTAACAAACCTTGACTACCGCTTCATATGGGAGTGGATCGGCCTCGCAAACTACCAGAAGTTTATAACTGACATCAACACTCCAATATTTGTAAAGAACACTATAATATTCGTGACGGGGACCTTGACTTTTAACGTTCTAGTTGGACTATTCCTCGCCCTAGTATCCACACACGTCCACGACACCCTGGGAACCCTCATGAGAGCATTATGGTACCTTCCCAGGGTTATGCCCTCCGTCATCTACGCGTTTATAATGATGTGGATCTTCTCTCCCATGGATACCGGCTTCCTAAACACAATACTGAGGCGTTTGGGAGAGCGTCCAGTGGCGTGGACCTTCCACTACTACTGGCCCTTCCTTATAATAGTTAACGGCTTCATAGGCTGTAGCCTCGGAATGGTTATATTCAGCTCCGCTATAAAATCCATACCTCAAGACTACATCATCGCGGCCAAGGTTGACGGGGCCTCACAGCTCACAATTGTTAGGAGGATAATACTCCCCCTTATCAAGTGGCAGATAGCATTCGTAGTAGCCTACCAGACTCTCTCGCTACTCGCGTCCTTCGAATACATACTGCTCACCCTTGACGGCGGCCCTGGATACTACTCCACAGAGGTGATGATACTTCAAGCGTATCACCTCGCCTTTGGTCAATACCTTGCGAGTATGAGGTACGGCTATGCGACGGTCTTTGTCACCATACTGCTTGTCATCGGCCTAATACTTTCGGTGGTTTACTGGAAGGTTTTCAGGCTAAGGGAGTTGATGGCGGAGCCTAAGATGGAGTAGGTGGTGGATGTGAGGTTGAAATTATCAACTGTACTCCTGTATTTTACGGCTATAGTATTAACACTCATAATAATCGTACCTTTAGCTCTACTCATAGGATTAGCCTTCAGCAAGAGCCAAGTTACGATAGAGGGATTCACGCTAGACAACTTCAACTTCATAAGGAACGGAATATTATTCCAAGAGAACCCTGTCTATAGTAAGCTCTACCCCAACGTGTACACCGTTACAGTTAACACAATGATACTTGCACTCGGAAACATGCTCCTCGTAGTATTGATATCCTCCATGGCGGCATACGTTATTTCGCGCTACAGTTTCCGGGGCAGGAGCACCCTTCTAGGAACCTTCCTCGTGATTCACGGCGTCCCCGCATCGGTTCTCTTAATCGCCCTCTACTTCCTATTGCGCCAGCTTAACCTCCTCAACACCCTGGCAGGGGTTATATTGGTCAGGATGTCCGTCGACCTACCCTTAGGTGTGTGGGTTTTAAAGGGCTTCTACGACAGCATACCATGGGACATTGAGATAGCAAGCCTTGTAGACGGGACCAGCAGGCTGGGCGCCTTCTACCGTGTAATGCTACCACTGGTCACACCGGGAATCTTCGCTGTAGCCCTCTTCTCTTTCCTGAGCGGGTGGGGCGAGTACATTTTCGTGTACACGTTCATACAGTCCCAGACAAACTGGACCCTCTCCCTTCTCATAAGGAGCCTGGTGGGGGAGATGGGCGGCATAAACCTCGCGCTCATAGCCGCGCTCTCAGTGTTCTACCTCATACCCGTGATCGTGCTCTACGTCGTTGGTGAAAAGTATTTGGTTAGGGTCACAATAGGTAGTGTAAAGGGGTGAGTTTGAATGGTTAGGGTAAGACTGGAAAACGTGTCCAAGATCTTTAAGGGAGGCGTCGACGCAGTTAAAAACCTAAACCTAGAAGTCAAAGACAAAGAGTTCGTTGTCCTGCTTGGGCCAAGCGGCTGCGGAAAGACGACGACACTCCTGATGATAGCAGGAGTCTACAAGCCCACGACAGGCTACATCTACTTTGATGACGTAGTGGTGAACGACCTTGAACCAAAGGACAGGAACATAGGAATGGTTTTCCAGAGCTACGCGCTCTATCCCCACATGACAGTCTACGAGAACATAGCTTTCCCCCTGAAACTCAAGAAACTATCAAAGCAAGAGATCGACGAGAGAGTAAAAGAGGTCGCAAAGACACTCCACATCGAGGACCTCCTTAACAGGAAGCCTGGACAGCTCAGCGGTGGCCAACAGCAGCGCGTCGCTCTAGCAAGGGCAATAGTAAAGCGTCCACAGCTTTTCCTGATGGACGAGCCCCTAAGCAACCTCGACGCCAAGATAAGGGTAGAAGTAAGGGCGGAGCTCAAGAGGCTCCAAAGGGATTTAGGCATAACCACGATATACGTCACCCACGACCAGGCAGAGGCAATGAGCCTAGCAGACAGGGTTGCAGTCCTCAACAAGGGTGAGCTCCAACAGTACTCGACCCCCGAGGAGCTATACAGGAACCCGGCGAACACCTTTGTGGCAGGCTTTATCGGAAGCCCGCCAGCGAACCTGCTCCAGGCCGACGTAGTCTTCGAGCCACAGCCAAGGCTAGAGGTGGCTGGAGCCGTATTTCCACTGCCACAAGACATAGCACAAGTTCTACGCGAGAAGGGCGAGACAAAAGTAACCCTAATGGTTAGACCAGAACACCTCGTCGTACGTAAAGGTAAAACCTTTACTGTCTACTCGGTGGAGTGGCTAGGACGGGAAGAGTTCGCTTTCCTCTCAGCCCCGGACGGGACACTGATAAGAGCTGTCCTCCCACCCGAGGAACGTTTCAACATAGGGGACGGCGTCGAGGTATCCTTCGACTACGGAAAGGTACACTTCTATAGGCGGAGCGGCGAGTTGATAATCTAACACGTCCCCGAAAAATAACCTTTATTTTTTGATAAAAATACCTTTATGCGATGCGTAGAGTCTTACTCCTGTTAACGCTCTTTATATTCCTTTTTTCACTCAAAACCTTGCTTGCACAGGACAACTGCGTAAGCTTATCATACATGATTCACGACGCCATACCCCCGAACACCTATCACTTCTATGAGGTCTACTTTTCTCGCCCCGGGATCGTCGACATAACAATGTATCCTGAGCTAACCTCGACTGCCCCTGTACAGATGGTCGTTCTGGACACGGAGCAAAACAGCCAGATAGCGTCCACGAACCCTCAAACGTTTCTATCCCAGATGCTCTCGGCGAGAACAACCACGCCCAGAAGGATAGGGCTTGCAATACTAAACCCGTCAAGTTTAACAGCAAGGATAAGCGGCAGGCTCACAGTTCACCTTTGCGGCGCGCCAGCCCTAGCCTGGGCCCTCGAACGCATGACTTCCACATCCCAGACCAGCCTCGGAGCGGCAGCCCCCATAGGAATAATAGACACGGGGATATCCTTTATAAACGGAACATACACAGCCTATGCCTACAATTTCACCGCGGCAAGAGCTGAGATCGGCTTCACAGACGGCTTCGCCGCAACCAGCTTCAGCACCTCAGGTACAAGCCCCGGTGCTAGCGTCCAGCTCAACCTGAACCTTGAAGTGGTTACACTTTCAGGTTCTCTGCAAAGGTACTGGTTACAGGAGGTCCTCGTAATTGAAGGGAATAAGGTCTACGTCAACATAAACATATGGAACATAACGATGGTGCATAAGGACGCCACGTGTACACTATCCCCGTTGCTCGCAACAGCTATTACCGGTAAGGGCACAGTCCGCTTTTATAGCGGCGGATCTGGGGGCTGCGAAGGCTACCTTTACGCTTACGCAGAGCCGACAACCAAACCCTTGGGCCCTACAAGCCTCGAAGTCAGCCTTGCGAGAACAACAGGTACAATCACAATCATGTTCCTGAGAGATGGAGTATTAGTCGACCAAGTGTCCTTAACACCCTACTCTGGTGCCTATAAGGCAAGCCTTACAGTAAAACCCCTCCTATGGGAGTGGAGCCCAATAGACGCTGAGCTTGTATTCGCGGGAAAGTCAGCAGACTATCCCTTAGCCCTGCTCAACTCTGGCCAAGTAACCCTAAAACTAGAATACCTACGCGATAGCCAGTGGTCAACCCCCCTCACAGCCTGGTCAACCGGGGGAAACACGTACGAGAAATCAGTTGCCTCAGCATCGCTTGTAAGGCCGGGAATAGTGATTGTGAAGCCAGGATCTACCGAAGCCAAGCTCCTCTGGTCCTCCATTGTACTCGTCAAAACACCCCTAGGGTTAAACTTCTCAACCAGCACCGATATCTCGCGTTTCATAAAGCCCATAATAGACCTGGGCAACGGTACCAGGCTCGTCCAGCCCACGGTTTTCGTCGAGGGTAAGCCCTTCAACGCCACAAGGGTTTGGCCTGGGGCTGTCGTTGAGATCAAGTATCTTATACAACATCTAGTTTATCTAACACTTCCACACAAGAGGAGTGAGCTCTGGGTCTACGATGGAACAAGGGTCGCCTCCCTGATTCCAGAGGTTATTGATGCTGGAGAAGGAGTAAGGTACAAGCTCGAGAAGATAACATTCTCGGGCGCCGAGGTCAACAGTAGCTACGAGATCAAGAGGCCGGGCGAGCTCATAGGCTACTATCGTAAACAATTCCTAGTAACAATAAAATCCCTCAACGAGACCACCCTATGGGTTGATGAAGGAACACCACTCAAGGCCATGTTACCTGAAGTTATTAATCTAGGGAATAATACTAGGCTCGCAAAGCCCGCGGTAAGATACAAGGCAAACACCTGGAATCTGAGCGAAGCCAAGATCATAGGTCCCGGAACATATGAAGTCACCTATACGAGGCAATACTTCTGCACAATATCCCTCCTAGCAGGCGTCACAGCCGAATGGGTCGACCAGGGCTCCACAATCCTCCTGCACGCCTCACCCACCGTCATAAACGGCGTACTTTACGTGCCAACTACGTTCATCATAGACGGTGAGAAAACAAGTAGAAAAGAAGTCGTGGTTGACAGGCCTTTAAACATCAAGGCTCTTTACGAAGCCGTAGCAGATCTGGACGTATCAAGCCTAGGCTTCCCGGCACTCTACGCTGAAGCAAGCCTCAGCTGTGCTTTAAAGTCGTCCCGGAACTCCTCCCTACTCGTATACCGGTTACGCGTCGTTATACCTGAGACCTCTACAGCTGACTGCAGCGTATCGTCAATCGTAGTGCCATTATGGCCCATTCTACTCGCTTTAACCTTCTCAAGTATAGCGGTCATCCTATTCCGCAAGAAAAAGAGGATTGATAAATAAAGCCTTGAGTTAAATCCTCAAATCTAAGCGTTAAATTTTTAATAGACATCATTAAGCATTAGTTGAGCAACCATGCCGTGCAAGTCTAAAAGTAAACAGAAATCTGAAAATGATAAGGGAAAAAACACTAAAACCAAAAAATCCTCGAATTCCAAATAAAATCCATTTTTCTCCTCTTTAACCTCCGGGCGTCCCGTGGAATGGTACCTCCTTCCAAAGCATATCCCATATCTCAGACTCTTTTATGACCTCCCTCTTAACAATAATCTCGAGAATGTTTACAAGCATTCTGTGATGCTTGTACTCGTCATCCAGGATGTAGCGGAATATATTCTCAACCCTAGGATCCTTCAACTCACCCATATAGGTTTTAAGCTCCTTTATCATCTCCTCCTCCAGCTTTATGTGTGTCTGAACAATAACCCTCAACTTCTCAAAGTCCTCCTCGCTGATAGCAGGCGAGACATTAGTCAGGATGTTAAGTATACCCTTATACATCTCGGCGTGCTTGCGAGAGTCAAAAGCTATACTCCCCAGAATAGTCCTGATAACCTCGCTCTTCAAACCCTTAACACCACTCTCGAGATCCGAGGCATTCTTGTTCTCAAGCTCTATGCTCTTCCCCAGGCTTTTGACAAGCTTCTCGCTCATCACTTAAATCTTGGAAAAAGCCTTTTATAAATCCTAACAGTCCAGACGACTTTAACGCCAGTGCATGTTTTACGCCTTAAGACTTCAGTCCTCCCTGCGCAACCCTATATGCTTGACCGCTAGCCTCAATATACAAGACAAGCCACGTTATAGGCGCGAACACCGGGATAAGAGACGAGATAAGAGCGAAAGCTCCTCCCAGGGTGAACACGCCGGAACCCAAGTATGTTCCAAGCTTCAAGGCCGTAATACCCAATCCAATATACCCGATTACACCCAGTATCAAGGAAAGCCATAGAGCGATAAACCTCCCCGGAAGCTGCAAGACACTTAACAAGGCGAAAACCCCGAGCAACACGTAACCAAAAGCCAAGCCCCAGACAGCCAAAGGCACAAGGCCACTCAAGTCCTGCCTCCACCGGCCAAGAGACGCAAGCCCAGGCTGAATCTTCGAGACAAGCCCATAAATAGC
>NZ_JBMFLX010000035.1:0-13027 GCF_049970975.1 Infirmifilum sp.
CCGAAGCCATTCCCACCCTCTATAATCTCGGGTAGACCCCTAGTATGTCCTCCCAGCTTCTCATTCCTCGAGAAGGCCTTCAATCCTGTCTGAGAGTTCTTCGAGCAGCCTAAGCATCGCATCGATGCTGTCAAGTACTACTCTGTAGTCTGGCAGGATGTCAGCGTAGGACCTCACCAAGAAGAAAGATAACACCAGGAGCCAGAGAATAACCCCTAAGAGGGGTAACCGGGAGCCCGCACCCGTGGCGCAGGGCGGCAGGCTGCATGGCTTAAACAGTGTCCATGATATTCGCGAGCTCTTCCCATGAGATTTCAACAGGAGCCTCTTTGACAGCTGATTCTAAGGCTTTTACAACACCTTTGAGCGCAATATATCCTTCCAACGCTGAGACTATCGGTTTTCTTCTTGTGGAGACAGACTCTAAGAAGTCTATAAGTTCAAGCTTAAGCGGTTCCTCCTGTAAATAGGATATCTCTATGCTTGTAACTTCATTGTGTATAGCAGTCTTTATCTTTTGTACATCGATAGAGTCGATTCCGTTGTCTATATTTATCCTTCTGAGAATATAGTCTGCAGTGAGAATGAAGTCCTCTGTTCTAACGGAGAAGCTTCGATGTTTATACTTTGGGCTTGTCCTCCAGCTAGCGATAAGGTGTGCCGTCTTCCCACCAGGATATTGATAAACTGCTTCGACTTCAACTTCATATGGAAAATCATTCGTGCGGAAAGTTTGCGCATAGACTTTGCTTGGTAAGTTTCCCAAGAGAAAAACGGAAACATCGAGGTCATGTACTAGAAGATCGTGTGCAACACCTAGGTTGAGCGAATAGCTTCTCGCAGGACCCGGTCCAAGCCTTTTAGCCTCGAACGAAAGTATTTTTCCATTGAGTTGTTCAAGCATTCTTCGAGAAACAAGCACGATGGGATTAAAGCGCTCTATATGCCCCACAGCAAGGACTCTCCCAAGCCTTCTAGCTTTTTGGACTAAGTTGAACCCCTGCTCTATCGTTTCAGCAAGGGGCTTCTCAACAAAAACGTCATAGTTGTCAAGCAATTTATCTACAACCATGTAATGGTAGATTGTTGGAACAACGACAATGACCGCGTCAAGATCCTTCTCCCTCCTAGACAATTCTTCGACACTACCGTAAAATGTGTCTGCATGATAAGTTTTGGCTACTTGGCTGGCACGTGAAATATCAGAATCTACTACTACGAGTCTTCCAACTAGATGGGATTGTAAAAGCGATAAAACCCTGACGTGATTTACACCCCACCTTCCTACTCCAACGACAGCTACATTCAAACTCATACAACCCCCTACATTCATCTGCATTAAAATTGATTATGTTTCCGTAGATCCTGTTCTATAGTGTGAGTTTTAAGAGCCAGCCGCGAAGCAGAAAGAATACATCGTCTACCCTTCACTCCTCTTCAGCGGGGATCTTAAGGTAACAACTTTGACTCTGAGGACACCGCTCTTAGATGACACTGAAACAAAAATAATCCTTGCACCGATACCTGTTTATTGGATATACAGGTAAACTTCGCGTATTGAGAAACGGCTCCAGCACCACCCTTTCCCGGGGCACGCGGACCCCAGTACTCGGGTTGGCGCACCCCCCTTAGCTTCCGGGTTCGGAATGAGTCCGGGCGTGGCAGGGGTGCTATGGCCGGAGCCGATAGCCTTAACTTTGTCTGTAATATAAAAAACTTACGGTTTATTAGATTCTTATGAGAGGAGGGCTTTCGCGACCTTTAGGCTGAAGATAGGATGTCTGAGAAGCTTTGTGGCAACTTGTACAACGTTTTCTCCATTTGCTAGGTTTACAACGTCTTCTGGCGAGAGTATCTCGGCGAGCTGATTTAGCTCTTCATCACTGAGTTTTTCAATTACATTAAGTCCTTTTAGGCTGTCCTTTATCCTTTTACCCCAGTACTCGTTATACTTTGAGACGTATTCACCTAGTGTTTTTGCGGAAAAGTCATCAAGCTCAAGTGCTTTTGAAGCGACCTCAGCCGCTATCTTTCCACCAGCAATCGAAGTATGGATGCCGCCCCCCGTCAAAGGTATGACCTGCCCGGCTGCTTCTCCGATGAGCATGACATGATCCGTAACAATCCGTTCTAGCATTCCTCCAATTGTCACAGCTGCTCCTTTGAACTCGATTATCTTGGATTTAGCAAAGATCTCCTGGTGCTCCTTTATGAATTTGTCCAGGTAAATCTTTGGAGCAGAGCCCTGAACCCCAATGCCAACGTTTGCGAGCGTGCCATCTTTGGGGAAAATCCACACGTAGCCTTTTGGAGCCACCTCATTCCCTATGTAGAAGTATGTGTAGTCCGGGTTATCAAGAGAAACGTTAGTCATCAGATATTGGACGGCGGGTATCACTTTTCTCTCGGCTTGTCTCTCTAAACCGAAAGCCCTTGAGGTAAATGATAGATATCCATCAGCACCTACGAGGAGTGGTGCCTCCACAGTAAGGGTTCTTGCAGTGACCCTAACTAAACCACCAGTGACCGTAGCTTGTTTGACTTGTTCCCGCATAAAGATGTCAGCTCCAGCCGAGGCAGCGTACTCGCCTAATACTCTTAAAAAGTTCCTTTTGTCTATGATATATCCCAAGTCGCCCTCGGACGTTATGCTCAGCTGTTTGCCGTTTGGTGCAACTACTATAGCACCCCTGATAGATCTTGAGATGAAACGATTTGCATCCGACTGGGAGATCTCAGCGGTAGTGATAACTCTCGAACTAATACCTTCACCGCAGGGCTTAACCGATAGTGTTTCATTCTTTTCAAGAACAGAGACCTTGAACCCTTTCTCGGCCAGTTTCCTAGCAAACATGAGGCCTGCGGGCCCGGCGCCGACAACTATGGCGTCGTACTTCATTGGGATCATAGTTTATGTTTTATACCTGGTATAAAAATTATACCGTTGATGGAGTTAGATGGAGCTGGGCTTGAACGGGAAGTTGAAGAAAAGGTTCAGCATGTGTTAAAGGGTGTTTCAGAAACTCTGGAAAAATATGTCAAGGAAAGGAACCTTTCAATAGTTGAAGCAAAGGAGCTGTTGGAGTCCTTAGAGCCAAGCTTTAAAATCATTACGAAGAAGTGGGGGCTTCTAATCCTCTACACTCTTCTCCTAATGGGTCCTTCCTCGTTTAGCAAACTACACGAAGTTACAGGAGTAAACAAAAGAAGTCTTTCAACTAGGCTGAAGGAGCTTGAGAAGGGAGGATTCATTAAAAGAACTGTTAGGACAGAGCCTCCGATTTCGACGCATTATACTCTCACACAGACAGGACGAGACACTGCATTACTTATGATTCCTCTCATCTACTATGTATCTAAGAAAATGCCTCTTCACGAATTCTAAGAAATACTTTCCGTGGTCTTGGATCTCCTTGTCTGAAGAAGAGTGCGGTACCCCGCGACGCAAACAAGACGTGGTCTTTTTCGTCGTTTGTTATGGAGAATAGAGCTGCGATGTCCCTAATATAGCTCTCAGATCCACTGAGGACCAAGACAAAACCAGCTAATTGATATAATCTGATGTCAAACTCTCGCGGAAGCTGCGAAATAGCTATAAGACTATACCCCCACTTTCGGATTTCCTTATAGAGCGATAGTAGATATTTGGAGAACAAGTGCGCTTCCTCTAGAATTATGATCTGTTCTAATCTTTTCTTTACCCCTTGTGAGCGGCGGTAGCCCTGTAGTAGTAAGAGTAAGACTTGTATTGAAAGTCTCCCTATTTCTTGGGAGACCATAGTTGGAAAATAGAAATAGATGTCCCTATCGGAGAGCTCTGCGATCGTTGGAGCGTCCCCGTGAATTCTTATTAAATCATCATAGAGCCGACTTATATCGGGATCCTCGTCCACAAATTTTTCCATGGGAGAAAGCGATCCCTCTTTGAGACATCTAAGTATGAGTTTTCTGATCACGTTTCTAGACCCATAGTATGCATAGATTAACTCGATATACCTGCTGAGCTCGCTTGCATACTCTTCGTGTGACCAGCCGGGTATACTTAGAATGTTTATCTTATCAACTGTCATTTTTATTGAATTATCAAATAATCGTTTGTATGCCTCCTCGCCATGAGGATCGATTACCCAGGCCTTGACCCCTTTCTCGCGTGCCTCCAAAATTATATGCCTTGAAAGCGTCGACTTTCCACTACCACTCGTTCCAAGTATTACACCATGTACGTTGGGTAGACTGTAAGGATTAAGATATATATTCCTCCCCTTGTCATCAACGCCTAATAATATTCCTTGTCCCTCTTCACGAGGTGGTACTACAGCCAGCGGAGAGAGCACCGGTATCACATCACCCGCTAGAACCATAACGTACCTCTTCTCGAGTAAATGGCGTAGCGATTGCACGGTGATAATTATTCTAGAGTTTTTAAGGCCAACATATCAGGTTCGAAGTGCAAGCCCATACGCTCCATGGTGTCTCTAATTTCCTTAGGTGCTATTAGTAAGCCGTTAACCAGGAAAACAGGCTCTCTTCTTTCCCATCTTCTCCTAGAGGCGAAAAAATATTTCTGACTTTCGTGGAGCATGCTCAGCTTATCAAGAGCTGTTCCCATTTCATAAACCCTGTAAGCATGAGAATCTAGGCTGGCAGCAATTTCCCATGGCGCAGGCTTTAACCTCATGGCCATGAAGGGTATAGTGGACACAATACTGTATACGACGCGGGCTCTGGTGTATATTTCTCTCAAGGATGGATAGGTATAGGTAACTGTAGCTTTTTTTAGACCCCATACTTTTAAACCTCCGTTCTGTATGCTTACTTTATAAACAATTCCCTTGCCCGATGAAAGAGCAAGTATCTCTAGTGCCAGGATTACTACAAGAGGTGGGAATAACCCGGATACAAGTATCGTAGATATAAGGGTTAGGAGCTGTCGTACAGGATTCGTTTTCACCTCGATCAGCTCAGGAGGCCTTAATAAGCCTTTTAACTCCGACCCAGCCAGAACACGATAGGAGCAACCTAGAAGTTCAAAACCTCTTAAAAATGCTTCCCTCATGCTTTTCAGCTCGTCTTTGATCCTTTTTCCCTCGTATTCACAGACCTTAAGGACAATAAACATCTCTCCTTTAACAGTGATGAATATATATTCACCACCTGCTGTGAAAGCAGTAGAGAAAAAAGAAAGTGAGCTTAACCAGAAATCCTTCTCGTTAAGATCGTAGCAACCATGACGGCAGTCCAAAACCTGGAATCCAAGATATACGCAAGGCTTATTACCTGAGTAAGAGAAGCAAATCTTCCTTAAACATTCCAGGTGATTTAATGGAAGACCACCATGCATCATATGCACTATATACGGATAAATCTCTCTTGAGATAACTACGATAGATAATCCAAGTAATATTAAGGATAGCTCAATGGAATATGCCCGTGTAAAGAAGCCAGCTATTAAGAACATGAGAAAGATTATAGCCTTACCCACTAATATCCGACCTCAATTTCTCCCATATTATTCTCCAGCGATCATTTTTTGCAGCCCCAAAAGTAAGCCCCGGATCCTTACCCAGATACATTTTCTTAGCCATCTTCACTATAGACTCGTTCTCGTTTTTAAGCTGGTCAAGAGCTTTTAACCGATAGAGGAGCTGGAGTGATTCGACCTCGTATCCTTTCTCAGCATACAGCTTGTTAAGTCTAAGTAATTCCTTAAAGACGCGAGGATTTGCAAGCCAGATAAATAGAAGAATCCTATCTATGCTCTCTATACTTGTACTATTTTCCACAAGGTCAGATAACTCCTTAGTGTGCTCAGATCTAATCTTTCGGATATCAACAGTAACTAGTTCACGGTATTTTATGGTCATCAGCTCAGCTAATTTTGGGTTTAGCTTCCTTAATGTTATATCGTTAAGTTTGAAGTAAAGCTGTCCGCGTGAAAAAGCATGATAACCTAAACTAGAGACTAGTATTCTCTTAAGGGGGCTCAAGATTCTTTGAGCACCATGACTTATTGCGATATCGAATCGTCTCGCGGAAATCCTGAATTTCTTCTTCGATAAAAGATAGAAGTTATGGAGAAATCTATTTCTCTTTCTCTCATTAACTACCTTTAAGAATAAGGGTACAGGTGCCTCGTTGACTTTTTCAAGTGCTGAGATCAGGCGACTCTTGTTTGGTATGCTTGTAATTCTGACACCCGAAGGAGTAATTATTTTAACTAAAATTTTATCCCGATCACCAGGCTTCGACCGCGTCGAGAAAAATACATTTATGGTTCTTGAGAGATTTGCTATTTTAGTCTTTGAAATAGTTTGACGGAAGAAAGTGGATAAAGCTACTTCTAAGCTGCCACCTAAGCCTACAATGCTAGTAGTTTCAATTAAAATAACAAAGAGAGCATTATAGAGAACGATGAATGAGCCAAGAAAATTAATAGGTGCACTAATTAAGTGTTCAGACACTTGACTTATTATTTCCCAGTGCGAGACATAAATGGGTATAAAGGACTCGTTCCAAACTCCCCTGCCTATTATCGTTATATTCAAAATGGGTTGGAAGATTTTGGTCTCGTTGCACTTGTCTAGTGAGAGATATACTGTTTGCTCCTCGAATCGTGGCATAGGGAAGTTTGTGACGTTGGATTCAAGAAAAACATCCATTTCTGGAAAGACTCTTACTCTCTTGAGCCATTCCGCACTCCTTTGTAAAGCACGCTGATACCACAAGGCATCTATCCTTTGTCCCGGGGGTAAAGCCCTAGAAGTTGAAATGTTTATGGGGCATGAAAGACCTTCTGACTCGAATCTTTCTATGGTAAATCCGCCGCCTCTAAAACTGATGAAGACCCCCTTTTTCAAACTACTTTCCCCTAGATAGTAGCTCACATAACCCTCTCCTCTCACAGAGGGGTGAATAGGTTTGTCTCCTGTGAAGGCTATCACATGACCCGTATGACCTTGTGGGGTCTCAATTATGTCTACTGGGAGTGAAACAGTCAAGTTTACCGTTAAGCCACTACTGACGTTAAAGACGGCAGGCCATACGTAACAACTGCAATAACTCCACGCTCTATCCTTCTCTTCCAGATAACAGCAACTATTGAGAGTAAAGTTTGTCCAATACTCGGTAACCCACAGAGCCTTGTATTTCCCAGCAGGAAGTATCAGGATTGACCCTTCCCTTACTCTTGAAACGTACAAATTTCCTTCGTGGTCCCGTAAACCTAACAAAATAAGCGGTCTGTATATCGGAGTTCCAGATGCTTCCCGTACTTGAACGTGAAGGTAACCTAGACCACTTGGAGGATTTATTCCAGGAACTTCACTTAATCTTATCTCAGGGAAATTCCTTACCTGTAATGGTAGAATTACACTTACTGCCAAAAAAAGTAACCATACAGGAAGTATTAGTCTTCGCAGGCGTGGAATGAAAATTAGAGGTATAAGTGTTAGTAGTAGAGAATAGATGAAGGGTAAAAGGGTCGTCAGCCTCAACAATAAATGAGAGATAAATGCCGTCGTTCCAATAAGGTTACCGAGGGTCTCTAAAAAGCTAAGAGACACATGCATCCAAGGCTGATATAGTGAGAGTAGTTCTGCAGTTGCGGGTCCACCTGCTCCGGCGAAGACTATCCCAATGATTATATCAAAAACCGCTATAGACAAGGATAAGGAGACTATCCTACTGTGATATTCTTTCATCCTTGAAATCAACTGAGTAAGGGTCTCCGAGACCGCCCAGTATAAGCTGTTTCCAACCTTACTCAGTTCAGGATAGAAAATAACTAGCAGAGAAAAAGATGCTAGAAATCCTATCAACTCGGATAAGAATATTCTCAGAGCACGTTTCTTGAATCCCAGAGACCAGTAAAGTAAAACGACAATACTTGTAGAGGCAAGTCCGACTCCAAATACCAGCTCATCTTGAGGCAATTAGATCCTCACCACTGAAACGTAAATAGAGTCAAACACCCCCGCTAAACCATAACCTGCTACTATCGAAATACTAAATGCTAAAGCTATGAGTGTGGCACTTTCGCCCAACTTGATCGTAATGTCGCTGACCTTAGAGGAAACACTTATCCAGTCTACAGGGTTTAATGGAGAAATTTCCGGGATTTTTTCAAGATCTCTTGAAACTATTTGTGCGCTGAGGATAAATGAGATGCTTGTAGCAAGATATATGGCCAGAAGTGATGCTCCTACGCGTCTAATCTTTGGCACAGGTAGAAGAATAGAGCCTATAAGAGCTAAGTAAGGGGCAAGCACCGAGAAGAATTTTGCTGCATAGCTTAGATGCATATAGAAAATTGCTAATATCGAGAGCTCTGAGATGGCCCAACCTGTTGCAGCTCCTAGAACACTTGAGAGCGGTGATGTTAACGGAGCCGAAGCTAAGAGAGCACGTTCTGTTTGCACATACATAATTGTGGAGATAGCTTTTTGGCTGGCCTCCCAAAACACGCTGCTTGAATATGAAATCTTCTCGCTTACTGTACCCGTTGCATTAAAACTTAGAGGAATTTGAATATATGATGCGATCAGGTCTGCAATCCAAAAAATCACTTGTAATGCGAGCAGGTGGATTAATATGTCTACGACAGCTTCAAGACTCTCGATGGCCTCTCTCCTTTTCCCAAGAATCCATTTTACAGAACCAGAGAGAATGTATATAATGGCGGCAAGGCCTGCAGCATAGTCGGCTAAAAGCATGATGTCAACCACCTAGGGAAGTTGTTATTAGACGCCATCCCCGCTGCAGTAGGTTTTCCATGATCTTAGCGACTGAGGAGATTTCTGGAATTCCAAGCGAGTTAAGTATCATTATCACGAAAAACAACAGTGGTAATATGGCCAGTGTTTCAGCAGCCCTGATGAATTTCGAAACCGCTATACTGCGTCCGAAACTTCCTCCGGTGACCCAGGAGAGAGCTGCATCGAGTATGAGCAATATGAAGCCAATGATTCCTATCCCGAATGTTATAGCAGCTAATAATGCAATCACGTCCACAAATGGTTGAAAAATCTTGGAAAGTAGTTCTTCTGGGCTAACAGTAAGTAAGGCGGCTGGAGGTGTAAGCATAAGCGCTAAGTTATCGTCTACTTCTTTCCAGTCTACTCTTCGTTTCAAACGGGGACGACTCCTCTTTAGATATCCTTCGTAAACTACTTGGAGCAATCTTAGTTTTAATTTCCTTATGAACATCAACAGTTGATTCCTATAAACTCTTAAAAGCCAGACATAGTATAAGTGCTCCCGAATATCGATTTTTAAAGATACTAGGCTTTCTAGTGGGAGTCATGACCTTAGTAGTAGCTACAGTTTCTGGACATAAAGGTGGTACCGGCAAGACTGTCGTGGCTTCTCTCTTGAGCTACCATCTATCGACACGCATCGGGGAGAAAGTACTGGTTATAGATCTAGGAGAAGCAGGCAGCAGTACGACACTTCTCCTCGAGGAGGACCCAGGACCTCCATACATAAGCGATTTTTTCCTAGGCAGAGCCACATGGTCTGATGTTATAGTCGTTTCAAACTTGTCAGATAACTTGATGATTGTTCCATGCAGTGGAGAAGTGGGCCCTGTTGATCCCACGTCGCTTGAATACCTAATTGATAGGACTTCAAAACACTTCGAGTATATAATATTGGATTTGCCGGCATACCCTGGAAGCTTGTACGACCCAGTGGTAGGATTAGCCGAAGTTATTATCACAGTGTTTAACCCGGATTTTCTATCATTCCAGGCGGTATCCACATGGCTTAAACGTCGAGATTTTTTCAGGAGGAAGCTTATCCTGCCTTTGTTAAACAAGTACTTTCTCTTCATGGGGGACTGGAAAGATCTCGCCCGGGATGAATTTGGAACAGTGTTCACAATGCCCTTCGATGCCGCCCTGCAGTTTTCATTTGCAAGAAATATTGGTGAAGCCTACAAGAACGCCAGTAACCGTGTCAAAAAAGACCTTGAGGTATTGACTTACAGACTCCAGAAGCCCTTACTTAAGGTGACTGGCTAATGAGCTTTAGAAGACCTTTTACCTCTGTTAAGGATAACGAGGAACCCCCTATTTTACCGCTACCCTCTTTGAGTCAGAAAAGCCCGGTAAAAATAGAGGATAAAAACATAAGCGATAACAGTGAGTCTCTCGGCAAAGGCATAAGAAATCTTGAGGCGGTTTTGCGGAGCCTCGGGGTTGAGGAAAACATCTCTGCGCGGGTAACAAATAGGCTTAACGAGATTGACAGGGAACTAAGCAGAATAAACAGTGAAATAGCAAAGCTAGAGCGTGAGAAAGAGAACTTACTAGCAGAGCGCGAGAAAATCACCAAAGCCTTGAGACTATTTTCCGGGATCACGGAATGAAGCTATCGCTTAGCTTTTTAAAAAACAAGAAAAAAGGAGATGAGACCATTGCTAAGGTCGCAGTAAATACCCTTTTACCTGAAGGAGCTAAAATCATATTAAAGAACCACTCGGGATTTCTCTTCAGTTATGACTCGAAGCTGGAGATACTTCCCCTTAAAACGCATCCTGTTTGGAAAAATCTTTCCCCTCTTTTCATGGCGCGTGAAGTTGAGGAGATATGGGTTTTCGAGTCGAGAACTGTTGTGACCATAAAGAACCTAGGACGAATTAGTATAGAGGGGCTTCCAAGTAAAGAAGAACTTGAGGATATCATAGTCTCGATAATAGCTTCGACTGGTTTAAAGGTAGATATGAGAAGGCCTAGAGGCGTCGTAGACGTGGACGAGTGGAGAGTGTCTGTACAGTTAACAAGCGGTGGACAAACACAAATCGTTGCAACAAGGCTTTCAAGTATCCCTCCCTTAAAGAGTCTCTTGGATCCTCTAACAGCTGCCAGAATGATTCTCCTCTTATTGAGGCCCTCCGTAGTAGTGATCCTCGGTCCACCTGGCTCTGGGAAGACTACTCTCCTTAACAGCATCGTGGGCGAAGTTGGTAAGATGTACCCACATCTCCACATCGCAGTTATTGAGAAGTATAAAGAGCTTACATTGAGGGAGGGTTGGTTCTCTTGGATAGTCAGCGAAAATCTCGTGGAGGGGGTAAGGTGGGCGATGCGCTACTACAGACCCGACATGGTTGTAATAGGGGAAATAATGGCTGAAGACTTCTGGAGCGTTATCGAGCCTAGCCGTAGCGGGTTACCAACAATTACAACTTTTCACTCGCCCAGCATCAGAAAAGCAATAAAAATTCTCTCAGACTCTCTGAGGGCTCAGCTAGGATATGGAGATGAAAGTAGTGCACTGCAATACATCGACGTATTTGTTCAAACTTTTAAAAGGGTTACCCCGCAAGGAGTGGAAAGAGGAGTTGAGAACATACTTTTGAGCGATGGTCAAAGACTCATCCCAATATACTCTGACGGACAAGCCGCTCCCAAAGAGATATTCGAGAAGGCTTTACCAGATCAGCTCTACGTCGGTTCAACCGCAAAAACAATGAGAGAAATATTCCAGAGATATGGATTGACACCCGAAAGGTAGCAAAATCTTGCGTGTCCTAGAGGTATTCGAGAAGGCCGGGCTTAAGCCTAGGCCCGGACAGGTTGAGGCTGCTGAGGCTTTAGCTGGTGTCGAGGGTGATGCATTACTGGTAGCGCCCACAGGGTTTGGAAAAACCCTTGCCGTATTGTCGGCTCTTAGATCTTCTGGGAGGCTTCCTGTCTTGTGGCTGGTGAGGAGCCTGGAGCTCGGAAGTAGGATAAGCGGGGATGCCTTAAGGCTAGACTTGAAGCCCTTCATCGCAGCCGGGAGGGCCAGGTCCTGCAGCGTGAAGACGGACGACCCGGAAGAATACTGCTTGATTAACAGGTCACGCTGCCCCTTCTTCCAAAACTTGAAAGAGGGGGTCCCAGACCTCTTCTATACGAGTTGGGAGGAGATACCCTCCCATCTCTGCAGGTACTATGCACAAGACTTCTACATCGCCGCCGCCGACGTAGTGGTTCAGAATTATAGGCGGAGAGTAGTTGGAAGCTACAGAGCAGTAGTTGTGGACGAGGCACATAACCTCTTGAAGCCCAACATTGTTGAGATAAAGGGTTTAGGAGAGGCCCTAGACGCCCTAGACGCACTGAACCCGGAACTGGGGGAGAAGATAAGAGGGATTATCAATAAGGGGGTAGCCTCAATAGACTTGGATGTCATAGAAGAGACGCTCATCGTTTACAGGGAAGAATTCGCAAAGGAGTCATTCATGGCCCGGAGACTACTACCCCTGGTAAGGTTTCTCAAAGCCGCTTCGAGGGGAATCGTCTACAGGGAAGAGGGTAAAGTCATGGTCGCCCTGCCTCCCTGGAGGCCCAGCATCGGCCCCCGCATCTACCTTAGCGCTACTATTCCTAAACCCATCGAAGACCTCTTTCAAGCCGCCGTTATCCGGGTGCCTTCAGAGCCGAGGAAGGCCCTCGTGGTCGGCGACGTGACCACTAAGTACGGGGAGGAGACGATATGGGGGTACATGAAGCTGCTTTCAAGCCTGAAAAAGAGGCATAAACGCATCCTGGCATTCGCGACTGACAGGATCATAGTCAAACTGGTGAGCGTAATAGACTTTCTCGACGAAAAGCCCCCGGACGACTGGCGCGGCCTAGCAATGTTTAATGTCTTCGGGCGTTTCAGCGAGGGGGTAGACCTGCCGGCAGACGCTGTTGTAATGGTTGGGGCCCCCTTCCTTCCACCCGACGTGACGGAGCGCCTGCGAAAGTACTACTACCGGATGGGCATCGACCCCGACAACGCCCGGTGGATACCCATGGTTACAGCAACACTCCAGGCTATAGGCAGGGCCACGCGCAGTCCAGAGGCAAGCCCAGAGATCATTCTCGCCGACTACCGCTTCAAAAAATTCGCGAAATACTTCGAGCCAGTACTCCACATTCAAGATTCCTAGTTCGGAAAATGTTCAACGTTTTTCATCACCCACCCGGATAAGGGTCTCCTTTACGCTCGACCTGTTCGGCTTTAGAATTTTCGCCTCTGGTAGCCAGGCTGGAAA
>NZ_JBMFLX010000036.1:0-12945 GCF_049970975.1 Infirmifilum sp.
AGTTTCATTGCTAGTTTTTTAACGTTGCTTATCTCGTCTACAAATTTATAAATGTCATCTTCTTTAAAAATAATCTTAGAGAAATCTGGGTTAATTTTTTCAATATTCATCGCACTATCTTTAATCATATTTGGATCGCTAGTGATATAGTCTTTAGCAGCTATAAAGTTTAGAGAATTACCTAGTAGACCGACAGCAGTTACGGCTTTGTAGTTTGGGTACCTGGTTACCCTACCCTCATCTATCTCAGTCTTCGCCTCCTCGGCTATTTTCCTTAACTTCTCGGCAGCCTTTTTAGCAAGGCTTGAAAGTAGAACAGTATCAGCGATCGCGCGTATACTACCAAGTCGCTTGGACAATGGCTTGGCTCCTGCTGATCGTTGGCTCATATTTAAAATGTCGCGTGTTTTTAATATAAGGATTACGACTGAGGAAAAAATGAAGCAAACATTTTTTGCCTTGTATTTTTTAAATATATAAATGGTGAACTATAGGTGAGTGTAGGTCAGAAGCGTCACAGGAGGCCCAACCTTAAGCTTGTGATGAGGGACGGCGAGGTATACTTGATGGATAAGAGAGGTAATGTTGTAGCATCTGGAGTAGAGGGGGTGAGAGGGCTACTGCTTAGATGCCCGCGGTGTGGCGAGCCAGCATCAGGCTATAGCATTGTATCAAGTGGGATAGTGTACGCGTATCACAGGTCGGGCAAGGAAAACCATGTGTGGTACGTGGCACCGATGAGCGAGGCATTAAAAAAGGTGCTTGAAGCCCTGCCACCGCCAAATTCTAGGCGACTGACGGTGAAAGTTCACCCGGAGCTGGCGTGGGAGGCTAAAACCCTTCTATCATCAGGAGTAGAAATACCACCACTGATAAAAAGCCTGTTATTAAATATCGCGTCAATGCAAGGATAAGATGTATGGGGGAGTCAGTGGGTAGGCTCCATCGCGCCCTCTGGCTGTCAGTAGCAGTATATGTAGCAACAGCTCTCCTTGACTCAACGTCAACATACCTCTGTTTGTCACTGATACCAACCGCTTATGAGACGAACATATATGTTGCCAGTATGCTATGGACGCCACTACACCCCCTAATAGAGCTTTTCACAATATTCCTCTTCGCCACGTTCGTAGCAACGTTCTCCGCGATCTCCAGTAAACTAGATAGGAAAACAACCGAGCTGGCATCACGAGTGATGATTATTGCAATAGCGGTGGCAAGCATCGCCCGTGCATACGGTTTCGCAAACAACTTATACATCTTATTGACAGTTAAGCACTAACCAGCCCTCTCCGATAACAGCCTCTGAATAACCTCCCTCATAGAGCCCGTAAACAAGTCATTCGTTAGGCCATAGATCCTAACCTCCCTCCCCTTTGGCTCGGCACTCCTGAAGGATGAGGCAGCATTCTCACTAGACAAGAGCATGCCGAACCCTGGAACATCTATGATGGCCGCGTCAGTCCCCTCAATCCTGTAGACGTAGACGCCGTCGTCGTCATACTTGGGCTTCTGTGGACGCTGGCGAGTGAACCCCCTCTCCTTGCCTATCATCGAGCTGATAACGAGGCGTAGTAGCTCTGCGAACACTACTCAGTCACCAAGTATATCTTACCGTCTTTACCAACATAAAAGCCTTTTACTTGCTTGCCAGCAATGCCAACGCTTGGACTCCGACGGGGGGCGACGCGTTTGCCACGTGACGGTAGCATGTCCACGAGCCTATACATCATCGTCCTTACAAATGTAGCTGGACTTACAGCACTAGTCGCGAGCATGGCGCCCAGCGTGTATCCAACCTTGTAGAACAAGGGTATGCCAACCCCGTCGAGTGCAACCCAGACGAAGTCCTTGAACATAAGGGTTACACCCATCGACGAGTTTGACTCTGGAGGCGGGCTTAAAGTGGTAGTTGTGACAGCGTTTCCAGTAGTAGTAACAGTAATCGTGTTCCCTCCATTGGAGCCCGTATACGTACTGGTAGACTCTGTTTTCAAGGTAGTCGTAGAGGTAATGACGAACTTGTCACGTTGCATAATAGTTGAGAAAAAGCCTGAGAGAGGAATAGACGCGAACAACACTGCGAGTAGCATTGGTAGTAGTATGATCAGGGCTGGCGTGACAGGGGCTGAGTACTTCACTAAGCGCCCCTTTTTCGACAAGGGGAAGAAGCCATGGGTGAAGCCGAGGACTAGGAAGAAGGAGAGAAGGGATAGGTGGCCGAACAGGATTATATCAGAGTTGCTCAAGAAGAACTCCATTAGAACAACCCCCTAGCCCACCCTCTAATTCCTTCAATTATGAGTAGGCGTGGCTTCCCGTCTTCGAGGTATTCAAGGGTAGCGTTTAGCCTCAGGTATGGGAAGATCAGCCATGGGTTATCCACCCTGTACTTAACTACTACCGCGAAGCCATAGTCAACTATCTCTTCTTCCCCTCTAACAGGGTTTGTAAGCTTCCTTTTCCTCCTCTGAACATGTGCACCTGACATATACGACCACCATGTTATCCCCCTCTTAAATAACAGATATAGGTAGTGTTGAAATAGGTAGCGATGACGCCACACAGCTGTGGACACTACACTCCACGAAGAAATATTTATTGCCAGGGACATCATGAGAGAAATCATGAGCCAGTGGAGTGTGTACAGGGTTTCGCTTTCCAACCCCTCGTTCGATATACTACTCGAGGCAACGAGGAAGGTCGCTGAAAGGGTCGGTGGCGAGGTAGCGTTTAACTACGAGGTAAGAGGGTTCGGTGGCAGGAGAGAGGTATGCCCAATCGCGATAAAACTCCCTGGAAAGTATGGCAACGGTGTAGGCATACGTGTCGTCGACGAAGACAGTTCCTCGAAAATCGAGGTGGTTGGAGACACATGGGGTATGCCGGTTACAGTAGAGGAGGTGGGCGCGATGATCGTGGAAAAATACGTGTCAATAGTTATGATAAAATCCCTCGAGGCAATGGGTTTCCATATTCTAAACATAAAGGAGGAGCCTGACGGAGTTGAGGTCGAGGCGGCGAAGTGATCATGGGGGTGGCGATGCATGCAGATAGTGAGGGTAAGAGTCTACAGGGAGGGAAAAATAGTGAAGATGGAGGTGGACAGCGAGGGCTATGGGGGGAGCGCGTGCGTGGAGGACGTGGAGGCGCTGGAGAGCCTTCTGAGTTCACTGGGGGCAGACCCACAGCTGTGGAAACGGGAGCTAAAGAAAGAATACTACTCATCATCCGACACGGAGTCATCTTCGCAATTAGTGACAAAGCAAGCACACAAGAGCTTGAAAAAAGATTAGCAGAGCTTGGCGTGAAGTTGAGGCTCGTCTCTAGTTCTCCGTGTGGCTAGAGTAGCAGTAGTAGATGCAACGTTATGATCGACATGTTGTGAAAGATGTTGTTTGTGTTTAAAACCCACCTAACCCTCTTCCCGAAAACCGTTATGCCGTGGATTGTCAGTGCATCTAGTATAAGGTGGTGAAGGGATCCAATCGCAATGCCCCCCATCCCCATTGGCACGAGGGCGAAGACGGTAAGCCACACTGCTAGCTCGTGGAGGCTTCTATGCGGTGCCATAAACAGGTTCTCGACTACGTCAGGCAGTATTGCACCGACTGCAGTTAAAGCTACTTGATCAGGCATAAGCCTTGCAGCAACCATTGTGGCAGTGGCTATATGTGTATACCATTTCATAACGTTAGTAACGTGTGTCTGACGTATCAATTTTTCTCTTTTTTCTCCAATGAAAACCTATTTCTGCAGGTTCCTTATTCATTTCACGAGAGGGGTATGGAGGCTGATACTGTTAAGATATTACTAGCATTCCTGGGGGGACTTGGCATAGGCTCCGGGATATCATACTTCGTGTTAGGTAGGAGGAAGAAGATGACAATCATCTACGCTCCAAACCTCCAGCTGAACCCCGCGTCGCCAGTAGTAATCGATATGGCGGTTGACAGGGCTAGGTGGGTGGTGAAGTAATGTCCCAGCAGAAACAGGTAACCCTCGACCAGTTAATAACAGCAGTCACGGACGCAGTGGTACAGCAGGTCAACACAGTACTCGGAGAGCTTGAGTCAAAGATAAACACCCTGTCTAAAAGACTGGACAACCAGGGTAGCGAGATAGAGGCCCTTAGAAAGGAGATGAAGACCATTACGGCCGACATAGCGGCACAATACGTGAAGCAGGCAATAGAGGCGGCGATAGAGGCATCTGCTAAAGGGCTCTCAAGCCAGGTGTCAGTTGCTACGGAGCCGGTTGTCGCAAGGATATCCCAGCTCGAGGGCAGGATGACGAAAATGGAGAAGCTACTAGAGTCGGCCGGCGATAACATCAGGCAGGCGGTTGAATCTATACTAAGCCAGGCGGCAGACACGTTCCGGGACTCAGTTAAGGACGTCACGTCGATAACGCAACAGGTGGAGCAGTTGAGGGACTCAATGTCAAAGCTCTCGACAAGGGTCGACGGCTTCAAGACAGCGATAGAACAGTTGTCGAAACAGATCGCGTCTACGCCTAGCCGGGACTCAGTTGATGCCATAGCAAAGAAGGTAGACGGCCTCGCATCAGAGGTGGCCACACAGAAGGTAAGGCTTGACAGGATAGAGAAGCTCCTCGAGAGGATTGCGAGAGATGTGGAAAAGACGCCTGTGAGCGAGGAGGATGAAGAGGGGGACAGTGACATAAGGGTAAAGTAGCGGGTAAGGGTGGTGAGTGATGCCCCTAGACGTGAGGCCGGAGGACGTGATGGCCCGCTTGACGATGCAGATAGAGGCTCCAGCGATGCGGGTGTATCCCGTACAGTACGCGCCGAAGCCGGTGCCGTCCTCTCTGTACGGAGTCCTGATAGAGGTAGTCGGGGAGGGCGTCATAGGCCAGTACATCTCCCACTCGGAGTACTACCTCGAGGTTCCACAGCGAGAGGAGTACTGGGACATATGGTATGGAATCGTAATAGTATACTCCAGGTGTATAGAAGAGGGCGCTCTAGCATTCATACCGACCGTCGTTCACGGGCTACCCGTGCCAGACATAGACAGGCTGGTGGGTGACTGCGACCTTTTCGAGCATGTAAGCATACGTGGAAAGATAACGGTGCCGAAGAAGGCGCTTGTGAACCTGCAAGACGTCATGGCCGGCAGGAGTCCCGTGTTAAGAGTCGACCCCTATGGGCTGACAGTCACCGAGGACGCGAGGGAGAAGATAGTATCACTCTCTAAACAGCTCATACAGGTGAGCAAGGCGTACAGTAGCCTTGTACGCGAGTATGAGGCATGCGCGTCGGCCAGGAGGATAGCGGAGGAGCAACTAGTCGGCATTAAACAGCTCTACGACGACCTCAAGGCGAGGCTGATCACCACCCAGGGCTCGCTTCAGGCAGCTGAGACAGCGCTTCAAGACTATTTTGCCAGGCTCAGTGCAGTGAGGGAGAGGGTTGCAACCGAGAGGGAGTTGAGAGAGGAGCTAGAGGCGCTGACAAGGGATATGACGTCGTCAATCGAGCTTGCTAGGCGCGCACTGGCAACTGCAAGGGAGGCCATCGCGGAGGTTATAGAGGAGAAGGAGGAGGCTGAGAGGCGACCAGCAGAGCAAAAAAGCGAGGTAAAAGAGGCAAGGGAAGTAAAGGAGGAAAAAGAGGAAGAAGAAGAGGAGGGTGGTGAGTGAGCGCTGAAGACGTCGTGGAGCTACTCACAGAGCTAAGAAGCATTGTGAACAAGGGAGTAGAGAGCGAGCGGAGAAGGGAGGAGGCCTTGAAGCTTATCGACGACCTATTAATGTCGGCAGCCAGGCTTGCGCCGAACCTTGACGGGCTCCCGGCAAGGGTTCAGCAGATAAGGATTACACAGTTCGCACAACAGATGGAGGATCTCGCAAAAGCACTTAGCGTTGCACGTGCAAACGTTGAGACGGGTAACACGAAGCTCGCAAGGATAGCCCTGAACGAGGCCATGAAGCACCTACTAGTATTGATCAACATGTCTAGGTTCCAGACAGTAGTACCGAGCAGGGCACGCGTATTCGTCTCAAGGACGCCGGTGCCAGAGGAGGTTCTCAGGCTTGGCCCCCTGGAGGCTACACTGTATAGTTTATCGCGTCGCGTGGCAGGGTAACGGCTAGCGAGTTGAGTGATTTCTGCGAGAGCAAGGGGATATCACTGGTCGACGCGGAGGCCTCGATGCGTAGGCTTGTCGACAGTGGCCTTGTAAGGGTAATGTATGAGTACGGCGAGTTTGCATACGAGGTGGGACTGTGAGCGTCGAGATCAGGATGTATGTGCGTGAGGGATGCCCTCATTGTGAGAGGGCTATGAGGCACCTGGAGCAGTGCCTTACATCCACGCTTCCATCGGCGCGACTTGTCATAGTACCGTCCCTGGTTGGCGCCGTGGTGAGGGGCTCTCGTTCGACGCCTCTATCGATGAAGGGGATTCCGGCTGGAGTGCCACAGATCGAGGTGATCGTGAGGAGTGGTTCAAGGAAGGTGAGCGCACTTCTCTACGGTGGAGTGCCACCTGACAAGGGGCCCGAGGAGACGTGTAGCCGTCTAGCAGAGCTAGTAAGTAATTTAAGCTTGTTATTGTAGGTGTTTATTGTGGCGGTGAAGCTCTCGGATTGGCTGATAGCCCTCGAGACCCTGTTATACGTTGTAGCGGGGGCTTTTACAACGAACCTGGTAGCGGTGGCTGTATGCATACTCCAGGTAGTTTCAAACGTGATACTGCTAAGCTCGAAGGCAAGTCCTAGTGGCGTAGCCCTAGACGTCGGCTTATCGATAGCTGGAGCAGTAGCAGAGCCCGTCCTAATACCACTAGCAACGCTAAGCATAGTGGACACGCTGATCTACCACAAGGTGAAGAGGCCATGATCGAGGCCCTGTCGACGATGGTTGCTAGCTTTGGAGCAGGCTACGCGGTAGGCTGGGCTCTGAGAAGGGTTGTATCCGTTATAGAGACCGTCGTGGCCCTCTACATAGCAGCGACAGCTGTTTTAGTGTATGCTGGAGTGGTAACGGTGAACTTCAACGCTCTTATAAACATGCTTGAAGGGATTGGTTCATGGCTGACGAACACAGTGGGCACGTCAGCGGTCGTTGCAGCACTAGGCGTTCTCGGAGTACCATTCTCGGCCGGCGTGGTCACGGGATTCATGAGGGCCCGCATGCCAGCCTTCTCTGCGACGCGATATAATAGCCCGTTCCTCTCGGATAATGAGTAAACCTTTTTTTGTTACGATGATTGTATAGTGGTGGGTAAAAGTGGGGAGGGAAGATCTTAAGTACTGGAACGCGAAGGCACTGGTTCCAGAGCAGAAAAAGAGTAAAGGCTTCGAAGAGCAGTTTCCAACAATGGTGTCGGGCTCAATATTCCTCTCAGCAATGCTAGTAGTCGTGAACGTCGTAAACGTGCTACAATTATACCCTGAGTTCTTCACATTCATGACTAGGGCGTGGGAAATCTTCATAATGCCCCCGGATCTCGTCAGGGAGATGTACCCGGATCTATTCGCCGGCTCGATATACGCTGCCACAGCATCAACGACCGCGTTACTGTCACTCGAGATCGTGTACTCGTCGCTTAAGGGGCAACAAGTTCCAGTGTTCAAGGGCCCGTGGAAAATAATACACGCGGTAACCTTCGCGTTCGCCTATGTATCCAACATGATCTGCTTCATTGCTACGAAGAGCATTGTCGCTGCAGCGAACATGGCGATACTCTCCATCACGATGCCGGTAGCGTTCAGCAACAGGATGGACAGAGTAGCAGAAGAGATAAACAAGATCCTGAGGGGTGCCGGCTAGTGTCATCACTTATTACGCTTTTCATCGGGTACGCAGTAGTAGAGGCAGTGTCAGTGGCAGTGCTCAACTTTACCGTGTCGAGGCTGTGGGCGAAGGGCGTCTCAGCGTCAATCCCGTTCTCTGCCATGCAGAACGACGTAATGGTTCCTAAAGTCCCGTCAGACACGAGGTCGTCACTCGCCTTCATATTCAACACGGCGTTCTTCTGGCCATTCATAGAGGAAAGCACGTACAGGATCGCACCATACCTTGTTGCAGGGTTGCCAGGCGCGCTCCTCGGAACAATAGCCTGGGTTCTCATACACTACCACAAGATCGCTCAGACAAACCCAAGCCTGAAGAGCGAGGACTTCATCATGCTTGCGGGTGGCTACTTGGCAAGCCTCGCAATACCCGGATTATACTACACCTATGCATTGACTGTTGTACCATGGACGCCCTATGTATTCCACTCCATGCATAACTTCATCGTAGCGACAAAGATAGTTGCAGGTCTAAGGGCGCCGGCGAAAAGAGGATTTGTGAAGGCACGTAAGGGGGAGAAGACAGTGGCGACTGCACGAGTCCCATCAAAGAACAAACAACGAGTAGTCACTTCATCATGGATGCAGATCTATAGGAGCATGTACCTCGAGGACGAGCTAGGCTGGACAAAAGAAAGAATTAAATATTAGTTTTTTCAAGTCTTTTACTTGATGATTGACAGAAAACTGGTATTACTAATTGGTCTGCTTGCAATAATAGCACTGCTATACACCAGCGGGGTATCGCTACTATTAGCAGGCGCCATAGTAACGTCCGCGGCAACCATCGTCCTAACTCTTGAGCTACTGGTAAAGAGGGGCGTGATACCAGAGGATGCATATTACCCCGCGCTGATACTCGGCGTGGGTATCGACTTCATCTTCATAGGGCTTATACAGAAAGGCGTAATACCATTGGCGCTCGCCATCACCGGCGACCCATTAATCGACGCGATCCTTGTGTCGACGATATCCGCCGTCATAGTAACGATCATAATCCTGCTCTTAAGGAACTATCTCGCTAAAAAATACGGTTGGTCGCTTTCACACGAGAGATACGCCTCCCCATTCCTTGAATAGGGGGTCTTTTTTACCATGTTTATCGAGGTCTTCGCTAACGCCTCGCTAGCCGTAATGCTAATTGTACTAGCAGCCTACACTGCAGACAACGACCCAACATACGCTGCGATCCTACTACTCATAGCCCTGGATCCGCTCTACGACACCTACAGGTACGTGAACGTAGCCAGGACGCCACGCCTATATTCAACGGTAAACATAGTTGCAGAGTCGTTGAGCATAACCACCTCATCAATGGTCTTGAACATCGCGATAAGATACCTATCACTCGGCTTCGTATGGCTACCACTAGCATTGATAGCGCTAAGTAGCCTCGACATCGCTGTAAGCATGGGGGAGATACTAAGGGTAGCCGAGTCCTCCAGCCCCGGGTCTAGGGAAAGCCCGTTCATCGAGTAACCCGAAACAAATAAAGCCTTGTTTTTCTAGTCTTAACACGTGAAGCACTGGGTGGCAGTCCTTTTAGGGCTCATGGCCCTCTCAATAGCCCTAGCCCCACAGCCACCACCCCCAAGGCACTCCATCAGACTCCTACCATTCTACACATCCCCCCTGGGCACAGGGGTAACGGTCTCCGAGGTATACGGCGTGTCAAGGTATACGGGTAGGGGCGTCGTCGTAGCAGTACTAGACACCGGCGTGGACTACACGCACCCAGACCTTCAACACGCGATAAAGCTCCTGGCAAGCTTCACAGTGAGGACGAAGGATGGCAGGCCACTCGTATGGATCGTAGGCTACAACGGGACTCTAAGTGACGCGAGTATATTCGACGAGACCGTGAAGAAGAGCGTTAATACATACGCGTGGCTCGACGAGCACGGGCACGGGACACACGTCTCAGGCATAATAGCGGGAGACGGCTCCCTGTCAGGTGGCTCCATAAGGGGGGTTGCCCCTAGCGTCTCCCTGTGGGTGATCAAGGTTCTCGGGCCGGACGGGACTGGTAGCATAAAAGACCTCGAGGACGCCCTGCTATGGCTCGTAAAGATGTACGACTCTGGATACCAGATCGACGTGGTAAACCTGTCCCTCGGCGTCGACGATAAGGAGGAAGGGGAGAAAATAGCAAACGCGTGCCTAGAGCTTGTCAAGAGGGGCGTCATAGTAGTGGCAGCCGCTGGGAACAACGGAGTGGCTGGTGGCATAGACTACCCTGCCAGGGCCAAGGGCATAATCGCGGCCACAGCTGTGGATCAAAACGGTAAACGGGCATTCTTCGCCTCCATGGGCGCGCCAGGCGTAGAGAAGCCGGACTACGCGACTCTCGGAGTCAACGTCCTCGCTACAGCGCCAACGTACCCGTCAAGGCTTGGACGAACAGGGTACGTAGCCCTGTCTGGTACGAGCATGTCCACAGCTGTGCTGTCAGGAGTGACTGCTCTATGGGTAGAGGCGGTCGGCAGGGCGTCCGCGTTGCAGGCAATGGAGGCGTCCTCGTTGCCGGCTAGCCCGGTTGGAGTTGGGAGGACGTGGAGCATCGGCGTGGGCTACGCCGTGCCACCGGGATAACGCAAAAAATTTATAGGGTTCTCATGATATAGGTTACGTGATGAAGAAACTAGTTGTATCCCTACTATTATTGGTAGTAGTAGCAGTAGCGACCTCCTCGATGGCCACCCCAGTCAGCATCACGTACGTGTTACACCACTTTCCAGAGCAGTACACATCATTCGACACCTTCTTCGCCGTGAACGGGACTAGGTTTAAGAGTGGCACGGTCACCGGCAACAACTTCACCGTGAACGTGGACAACGCCTACGCGTACCTGTTGAAGATAAACGGCAAGAACTCCACGGTCATAGTGTCAATACCAATCGGCGTGACGACACAGATAGTAGACCTAGACACAAGAATGCTTGCACAGGTCACGTTCAAGGTCACGATAAACGGCGAGGGATACAAGCCCTCCGCTGTACCATACACAGTGGTGGTGAAGAACAACCAGGGCAAGGTGACGGCGACGACACAGTTACTCTTCGTCGAGACACCGGCAAACGTCACGTTCCCGGCGACCCTGTTGTTCCCAGGAGTATACGGCTATAAGCTGACAGGGATCAACGGAACCAGCACGGACACAGTATCGTTTACAACGAATGGTCAGTACACGGTTGCAGTGGCCTACGACCCGACGGGCCTAGCCTCGCTACCCCTAGGCATCCTACTAGTACTACTCGCGGCAATCGTTATAGCAGTCGTGTTCGCGGTAATCAAGGGGCGCTCCGCGGCTAGTGTGGCAGCCGCGATTAACAGTCCATTCATAGAGTAAGGTACGGGCATAGGCGCTGGGAGCAAGTCTCCCAGGCGTTAAAACAGAAACTTATTTTACCCTGTTCAATGTTTTTCATCACATGGCAAGGCTGACACTTTATTTCCCGGCAAGCATAGCGGACGTCATCGGAGGCGACCTTCTAAACACCCTCAACGGTGACCCAGTGTTCCAGAGGAAAGTAAAGGGGACAGGAATAATGATCAAGGATCTACTCGACAACGCATCGGAGGCATGTGCTAGAACACCAAAGGTTAGAGATGCATTGGACAAGGCATCAGCTTGGGTAGCCTGCATGGACGAGGTTCTCGCAAGCATCGCGGAGTACGTCAAAACAGGTAGTGGAGGGGACAGCGAGGTCGACGGCACGGGCGTGACAGTCGGACAGGTGGCAAAGCCCATCATGGACGCGTGCCGGTCGACGACGGCAAAGGTATACGAGGACGTAGAGGAGAACACGAGGGCATGCGCCCTAGACGTGGTCTCAGTGTCTAGGCTTCGCCTACGCGAGGTCTTCGCCTCGATATAACAGGCTTCTCGACAATCATCCCATCCCTAGCAAGGGCAGCTAGAACGGCTGAAGCCGTAGACGACGACATCGCTGACAGCCTGAACACTCGTGGCGAGAGTGGCGTGAAGTATACCTCGCCGTCAGGGGCCTTGCCCCTGGCATAGATATTGGCCACGTCTAGCACGACATCACTGGCAACAGACTTCATAGCGACGGCGCCAGCGCTGGCAAGCAAGATCATATATGCTGTGAACACGGCGACTCCATCACCCTCCACCTTGTCCCTGCATACTACAGCGGATCCGCTAGGCCTCGCAGCGACCACGCATCCGAGGCTCCAGCTCACGGAGAAGCCCGCCTTTTCAAGCGCCACGGCAGCGAGTTTTAACGCCTCCATGGACGTCTTAAACCTCTTTACTATGTATTCCTCCTCTACTCGCACAATGTATCAGATGCACGGCACGATAAAAAAGTAATTGTGCGTAGAGCGATACATATTTTTTTCCCCGTGTTATATTACACATGTGGCGGAGAAGCTAGCAGAGGTGATTGCGAAGTGGCTGTTAGAGCAGAAGAACACGGTGGCACTCACACCGAGGAAGCTCAGAAAACTGGCACGCATGTACGGCGTGAACCCGCATGGCTGGGAGGCGAGGAAGCTTATGGACGCGGTTATAAACCTACTGAACACGAGCGGGGAGAAGAAGGTGGAGGTAAGGGTGAAGCGAGGCATCGGGGTGAGAGTCGTATTCGTGATGCCACCGAGCGTGGACAGCACGTTCCTCTCGGAAGAGGAGTAGTCGACGAGTCACTCCTGGTAATCGCACACCTGCTAAACCTCGAGGAACACCTGGTCGAGCTTGGCGACGTCGACTTGGCGTCAGACGTAAGGGATGCTAGGAGAGAGGTCGTGGACAGGGTGTGCAGGGAGGTATTCGGCGCCGACCCGGAGTCCACACAGCTCAAGAGGTCGTGGTGCGCCGTGAAGCACGCCCTCCTAGCCTCCTACCACTCCCTCGAGGTCTCACTGGCCACTAGGAGCCCCTTCTTCGCTGACTGTTACTCCACGTTTATGAGCCTGGCGCGGTCAATCATGGAGAAATCCCTCTCCGAGAGGCTTGCGGGCGACACTAGCGAGAAAACAATTTAAGCCACTCAACGGTGTATATTGTGATGGGTATGGGGTGGGAGAAAAACAAGAAGAAGCAACCGGTAGTCGACGACTGCTACAGGTGTGACGACGACATAAAGCTACCCGAGACGGG
>NZ_JBMFLX010000037.1:0-12883 GCF_049970975.1 Infirmifilum sp.
AAACCTCATCAGAATAGTCGAATACCGCGGAGAAAAGTTCATCACAAGAACATACTCGCAGACCGTCAAACCCACTAAACGCCAAGAGTTGCTACCTGGAGGTGACTAAACTATTACCTTTTTTATCTTCAAAACGGAAAACAAGGGTTGTGGACAGGGTATCGGGTTCTTCAAATTTTTAAACCAGCTACGCAAAGTTATTATCAAGACTACCTTATTAAGGAAAGACTTATGACAGGACTCATGAAAAAGGCATTGGTGATTATCACAGTCCTCCTCACGACAGTCGCTGAAGCAACCCCTGTTTCTGAGCCCCTTTCAAGGGCAGTTATGCTGATCGAGGAGCTCAGCTCGGAGGGGATGAATGTGACAGCACAGATACACACGCTTAACAAGGCCTTAGAGCTTTACCGGCTAAACAGGACGACAGAAGCCGACGCCCTCGTCAACGAAGCGCTGCAGCAACTAGAATATCTTCACGACCAGCTACCTCAGTATAAGCTGCACAAGCTATTATTTCTTGGAGCACAACTTGCAACGTTTTTTTCTATACCACTCCTTTTCTACTACTTTTTTCCCAGAGTCTACGCTCTAGCATGGGCCTACGTGAGGAGAGACTGGACTGTCAAAAAGGTGAAAAAACGTGATAATAGACGATGAAGTCCTAGCTGTGTTAACGGCTATAGTGCTTATAGCATCTGTGCTATCCGCGGCCCTAATAATACCCAGACACACCGAGCCATTTCTAGCCCTGGGCCTCCTCGGGAGTAAAGGCAAGATAGGTGATTATCCCCGAACCGTCGTAGCCGGGACGCCGATAAATCTCTACGTATTTATCGCGAACTATCAGGGAAAAGCGGTCTTTCTGGAAGTAGTCGCCAAGATAGGCTCAAAAGGAAACATCCCCACTAATACCACTCCTCTTGACGCTCCACCCATATGGGAGTACAGCGTTATACTCGACAATGGCGAAAACATAACGGTTCCCGTCCAGCTTACACTGACACAAGAGGGAATGAATCAAGCCATAGTCTTCGAGTTGTGGATCTTTAATACAACTGCAGGGTCCTGGCGCTATACAGGACAGTGGAACCACCTTTACGTCAACGTCACCAGAGGTGTTACCCCATGAAGGAAGAAAAATTGTGGGATCTTATCCAGGATAAAGCCAGGGAAAAAGGGTGGCTTAACGCTTGTCTTGACGCTTATAAGTCCTGGGTAGAGGGAGAACTTTCACTCGAGGATCCCTACCCGCCAATCTCCTTTGGAGAATTTCTTTTAAGGCCTGATTACAGCATGTGGCTCTGGGTGTACCTGGCTCTCATAACTAGTACACTGGCTGTAATCGCAGTCTCAGAACAATACAACGGCTTTCTCATACCCTTGCGATATGTATTAGGTTCCATCACGGTGCTCTTCTTACCGGGATACTCGCTGATAGAGGCACTCTATCCACGCCGAGAGGAACTCACTCCACTAGAAAGACTGGCTCTTTCGATAGGGCTCTCCCTAGCACTAGTACCCCTTATAGGACTTGTCTTGAACTATACACCCTTCGGTATAAGGCTATGGCCCGTAGCTTTTTCCATAGGAGCGACAGGCATAAGCTTGGCCTTCATAGCCGCCCATAGAAAATACCTCTACTTTAGACTTGCGAGGGAGGGAGGGCAGCATGGATAAACTGAAAGCATTCATATTAACGCTTGGTGTTTCAGGGACCACGCTGGCAATCTATTCGTATTTTATCCTAGGCAATATACCCCTAACCGCTCTAGGGATTGGAGCTCTAGTAACATCAGCTTCACTTGCCCAGACCCCCCGCGAGTCCCCATACAGGGAAGCGGCTATAGCAGCCCTGCAAGCGTACGCGGTGAATATAGCAAGGTTAATGGAAGAACTCTCAGCGCGACCCCCCTCCACATACCTCCCAGAAGGCATCCTGCTGGTTCCCCTGGGCGGCAGCGCAAAGCCAACCTTGAGGCCAGAGCCAGACAGGCTTATATGGAAAGACACTAACGGGCACTTCCTCGTACTCTCAACACCATCTTATGGAGTGGAGAAGTCCTCTAATCTAGAATCATCCCTCGAATACGTCTTAGTAGACACTCTCGGGCTCTGCGACGGGGTAAGGGTTGTGGAGAGGGATACACTTATACTTGTCGAGCTTGAAGGGGTGAGGAGCCTAGGCGAACCAGCCCGCTTTAGACAAGTTCTAGGATCACTTCAGGCTCATGTCGCAGCATCCGTTGCCGCGGCATCTTTGAATTCACCGGTCACCGTGGAAGGAATAGAGTCGCGTGGAAAATCGTTAATATTACGGCTTGCGAGAGGTGAGGGGCTTGCTTAAGAAGGACATTATCTTCAATAGCGTCTTACCCGCGTTTTACAGCGTGACCGTAGCTTTCCTAGCCAGCCTCGGTGAGAAACGGCTAGACGCGTATCTTTCGCTCTTGACGCTGGAATACCTTTTTCTTTACACCATTCTTCGACCAAAGAGGAGAAAACATGACTTAGTTTTAATAGCATTGCTTGTTGTATTTTTCATAGCTGTTGCCTTGAGGATCGCTGAGGTGCTAGGTATATGAGAAAATCTGCGTATTTCTTAATCATTCTGTTGACATTAACCTCGCTTGTATTATATGCTCAGCCTCCCCGACACGTTAATCCTGAAGAGGTACAAGTGGGAGTGCCTGATCCCAAGTTTTTTTCCCTTACATACGCGGAGCTAGCCAACCTTTTGTCAACCGAGAACTACACCGGGTATGCAGAGCTCTCAAGATATCTCCTTCAAGTCTCAGCACCCGGAGACATAGCCTACATCATGTCCCGTTTCCACGAGATAGCTCACCAAGAAGGACTACTACTAAACTACACCAAGACTGTCCTTGAACGCGCAAAGCAGTACGCGCTACTAGGAGACACCGAGACAGCCTCAAAAACACTCAGCGAGGCTCTAACAATGCTTGCACGCGTAAACGCCTCGTACATAAGCCTAGCCGATGCCGCCCAAGTGCTCCAACAGAGGCTGAAGAGCACTCCCACGCCGCTACTCAACGCCATAGTGGAGCTTTCACGCAAATACTTAGCCAACGCTGTAAGCATCAACGAGACGCTCATAGCCAACCTCACCCGAACAAATCTCACACTTTACGCTAACACCGATCAAGCATGGATTGGAAGCTTCATCAGCGTTCGAGGCGAGCTGGCAACGGACACAGGAACACCACTACCAGGCAGAAATATCACGCTCCTGTGTGACGGGAGCATAGTCGGCTATACAACTACGGGAGCCTTTGGGGAGTACAACGCCACAATTAGGATACCATACAAATATGTCGAATCAATAATACTTTTAGCAGTATTCGAGCCAAAAGGAAATGACTCTCTACACCTAAAACCTTCCCTATCGGATCCAGTTAGGATACGCGTCCTCTTCATCACACCCAACATTACCCTGACACTCGAACCCGATACAGCCCTACCAGGATCAAAGGTCAATGCAACCGCTACAACCGATCTCCCCCGTGCTAACTTTACGCTCTGGACTTTCGGCGAAAAAATCCCAGCTAACTCAACGGAAGGAAGAGCCTCCTGGATCTTTAGAGTTCCACCGGATGCTAGAGAAGGCACCTACCTTATACGCGCATGCATCAACCCCTATGCCATCTACGGCCCGAGCTGTGGCCTCGCCGAGCTAGTGGTGAAGAAGATAAACCTCACAATTTCCCTTGAACCCCCACAGATTCTCCTAGCACTCATACCTTCAACACTAAAAGTTTCAATACAGAGCAGTACAGGAACCCCTCCTAACTCTACCCAGATACTCATAACCATCCCAGAGATAGGTCTAGCTCAACAAGTAGAAACAAACAACACGTACGCTGAAATACCCATCACATTACCGCCTCTAGCCTCAACGGGGAAGGCGACACTCAATGTTATCGCAACCCCCTCTGACCCCTCCTATTCAACGGCAACAGCCAGGGTCGAGGTCCTTCTTGTGAACCCCTTACTCCTAGCGTTCGTCACAGCGGCTATAGTAGGCGCCGTCACCCTATATAAGAAAATGAGAAACGAATCTGAGACAGAAACCACAGTCGAACCCCCCGCTAGAATAGAGGCGGCTCCTACGACGACCAAGATTGAGCCACCGGAAATCACTCCCAAAAAGGAACCCATTGTACAGGAGATACAGGTAGAAGACCCTGTAGTCGACGAATACATGAAGGCTCTAAGGGCTACGGAGAAATACACCGGTATCTACATGAAGCCAAGCCAGACTATATCCGAATACCTTGAGGCTGTAAGACCCAGGCTGGGAATGTATTCCCAGTACTTCGAGCAGATAAGCAGGCTAGTAGAAGCAAGGCTCTACGCAGACACACCAGTCGACCCAGGCTTGGTTAGGAAGCTTAGAGAGGAGCTAGAAAAAGGCCTAGGTGGCAATGCTTGAGAGAAGAACTACTAGTAGCAGTTCTCATCACTGCGTCAATTATAATACTAGTGACGTGGGTCTACCCAGTTACCGCCGACTTCTGGAGCCTAAACTCTGGGTGGAACGGACTCGAGAGGCTGTCTTCCCAATACAAAGCCGTCTTCAGCCCTATAAGAGACATATCCCTTCTAGACCCCCGAAACTACACCTTATTTATAATCGGACCCACGACACCTTTCACAGAAGAGGACGCTATTGCAGTCAAGACCTTCCTGAGACGCGGAGGGAAAGTAATTATAGCTGACGATTATGGCTCTGCCAACCAGCTGCTGGAAATGCTCGACCTGCCGGTCAGGATAGAGCCCGGGGTTCTAGTTGATCCGCTTTTGAACATCGGGATCGGACAACTTCCAATAACTTACTGGGGCAATAAGAGGGTGGCACTCAACTATGCTGCCGCGCTAAATACGTCAAGGTGTTCCATTTGTAGAGTTTTTCTTTGGTCAAGCCCATTTAGTTATCTCGACTTGAACAATAACGGAGCTTATGATCCAGGCGAGCCTAAGGGGCCCCTCCCGATTGGCGTGTCACTCAATGTCTATGGTGGAGAGGTAGTCGTGATAGCGGATTCAAGCGTCTTCCTGAACTCCATGCTAGACCGTGAGAGCAACAAAGAGCTTCTAAACTATCTCCTCGGCACGACTAGACCAGCCGTCGACGACTCCCACTGGCAGAGCGACACGCTCGTGAGATTTAAGGAGTTTCTCGAAAGCGCTTATAAGTTTCTCTCGCTACCTGAGATAAAATATTCTATAGCGATTACGTCACCACTACTTTTAGTCGCGTTTTCAAGGAAGATAAGAAAGATTTAAACGGACTTAAACCTTTAAACCTGCTGGGAAAATTTACTGGTGAGCCTATGCGTCCAGGAAACGATTCCTCCACCTTATCATACACTTACAGCCCAAAGAGGGTCAAGCTGAAGATACTTGTCTCCCGCATCAAAAACTACTACATAGGGAATGACGAGGCAGTCAACCTCCTGCTTGTCTCCCTACTAACAGAGGGCTCGCTCCTCATACTAGGCCCCCCCGGTACGGGGAAAACTCTCCTAGCCAAGACGTTCGCAACAGCCATAGGCGGCACCTTCAAGAGGATACAAATGGCCCCCGATCTTCTCCCGTCGGACATAACAGGCGGACCCTACTACGACTTACAAGAGAGCGCCTGGAAGGTCAAACTCGGACCAGTCTTCGCCAACGTCGTTATGGTTGACGAGCTCAACAGAGCTAGCCCCAGGACGCAGAGCGCATTCCTCGAAGTCATGCAGGAAAAACAGGTCACAATTGAAGGCACGACATACCCTCTACCGAGGCCCTTCCTCGTCATCGCGACGATGATACCTGAGGAAAGCAGAGGAGTGTACCCGATACCAACGGGCGAGATAGATAGGTTCGCCTATAGCACCGTGATACCGGACTATGACCCCGACATCGAATCAGAAGTTCTCCGACGCTTAGACTCTCTGGAAACATTGGAGCAAAAAAGTGTGCTGACAGCAAGCGATGTAATGATGCTCATCGATGAGGTGAAGAAGGTCTACATCCACGAGCGCGTCCGCAAATACATAATATCCTTGGTCGAAGCTGTACGGAAGAGCGAAGAAGTCAGATTCAAGCCCAGTACAAGGGCTGCTATATGGCTTGCTAAGGGTGCCAGGGCTATTGCATATATGAACGATAGAAACTACGTGCTTCCCGATGACGTTAAGGCTCTAGCTATACCTGTCCTGAGGCATAGAATAGTGCTTAAACCAGAGTACGAGCTAGACGGTGTCTCACCAGAGCTGATAGTAAGGCGCGCCCTAGATATGGTCGAGGTTCCCAAGACATGAAACTAACATGGAGAGGAATTGAAGTACTCTCTGCAGCCATAATAGAGCTCCTGCTTGCAGTTATTTTCACCGACCTCCTCCTGCTCATCATATCGACGTTTCTCCTAGTCCTCCTCCTTGGCGACTTTTATACCGCCTACAAGACGTTAGAGAGAGATAGAAGAGCATTTGAGAACATGAATTCTCCCGAACCCCTCATAAAGATTTTTAAAGGTAAGGTCAGGTCGGTGGAATTACACCTACCCCGCCCCCTTAATTCTAGGGTCACGGCTGATCCGGAGTGGGTGAAGGTGACGAGTAGGGGGGACAAACTCCTATTAACTATCACGCCTCAGACATTTGGAAGATATAATATTCGATTCAACATTACCTCGCAGTCAAGACTCGGCTTCTGGAGCACCTCCTACACATCAAAACCACTTCTAGAGGTTCTAGCTCTCCCAAGCGCAACCCCTATACTAGCTAGAGCTCTCTCCCTGATAGCAGACCTCACTTCTCCCGGCGAAGACGAAGGCGAAGAAGAGAAACGGGCTAAAAGATCTCCCGGAGTGGAGTACGTTGGTCTACGCGAGTATGAGGTCGGAGACAGCTGCAGGCGTATAAACTGGCTAGCATCACTCAGAGCTCAAAAACTGATCATCAACGAGTACCTTGCGGGAGGGGGGTCACTCTCACTACTCGTGAACCTCGACTCTCCTTCCTCCGCTGTCCTAGACTTTACAATTTCTGCGTCCCTAGCAGTAGCCCTAGCTTCGGTTCAGAGCGGAGTGGATTTTACACTATATGTAATATCGGGAGGAGTCCTCGAATCAACCCCGTCTCTAGACCCACTACGCGGGCTCGAGGCACTCGTCAGGCTTGCACTAGAGAAATACGGCTTGGGATTTGAGGCTCTCGAATATATATCTCCCCAACCCTCACCGAGGCTTGCAAGAGTAGCGGAGATTCTAAAATCCCTTAACCTCGAGAAACTCTTCAAGGACCGCACCGCAAAGGCAAGGTATTTCACAGCGAAAATGAGAGACACAAACCTGATAGTGTATTGCGGTAACCTCGTGACAAACACTCAACTCCTCATCGATCTTTTAACATCTCTTAAACCAGGCACGCGCGTAGTCTTCGTGGTACACCCGAAGCCATGGATAGAAGTCAAGGATCCTCAGGAAGCCAGTATAATCGCCAAGACACACGAGCGGGTCTCCAGCTTCCTAAGAAAACACTACGCCGTGTACTCGAAGCCCGAGGCCGCCGGCGAAGAGGTTTTACTTTACTCCCTATCTCTAAGCCTGAGCAGGCCAGAGAAGGCCGCTCCTTAACCAATACTCCCTTGCATATGGAAGTTTTTCGCTAAGCTCCGTAGTGCTAACCACGACCGCGGCACCCAGCCCCCTACTTAAATCCCTGAGCATCCCGTAAATATCCTCCGCGCTCTCGTCATCCAGGTGGGCTGTAGGCTCATCCGCCAAAATTAAGGCTGGAGAATTAACAATGGCTCTTGCCACAGCAACCTTCTGCCTCTCCCCACCGCTAAGCTCTTCGGGAAACCTTTCTTTATATTTCCAGAGGTCGAGGGCTCGAAGAATCCTTTCAACCTTTTCTTCCCGCTTTCTCCTACTCTCGCCCGATATAATCAGGGAGAGTTCAACGTTCTCGTAGACTGTTAGTGTGGGAAGGAGGTCAAGGAACTGTGGTATAATCCCAATCCACTTGAGTCTAAGCCTAGAGGTCTTCTCCTCGGGGAGTACGCTGGCATCAACTCCCATAATGTAAACGTTGCCCTTATCAGGCCTCCTTAGAAGCCCCATTATAGAGAGAAGAGTTGTCTTACCGCTCCCCGAGCGACCCTTTATAACTATGAAATCTCCACGCTTAACCTCGAGTGACACACCTCTAAGCACCACAGCGTTTCCATACGCCTTCCACACACCCTCAAGCCTAGCAACCACAGACATAGAGCAAGGCACCCCCACCATCAGAGTATAGTCTCATGCCATTGAGAGGTGCGAGAGGAGGATTCACTTTGCCCCCCTCGACTGGGACTCCCTTAACGCTCTGATAAGACTCCCACAAGTATAGCGTCCCCCTAGGCGCTCCGACACGGCACTCCAAACCGTAAAATCCCTTCAACAGGTAACACTGCTTCACATCCGAGTAAATACTTGAAGCATGGAGCGCAAAGTAACGCCCGCTCTCAACTTCTCTCTGGCTGTACATCCAGAACCACCCCGTTGAGGCGTCAATACCATTAATCATCAGAATGTACATAGCGACGTTTATTGCCATGACGACCACAAGCAGGAGTTTTCTCGAGAGCTTCTTAGCATCCCACGACGCCAAAAACATCAAAGGAATAAACGCGAAGCTCGTAAGCCTGTAAGCAAGCACAGCGCCACCCGGGGGATCAGCAAAGACGGAAAAACTTACAAGCGACAAGACGCCCATAAGCCAGGCAAGAGCCTCATAGCTCGAGGGCCAGCCCGAGGCCGCCAGGAACACCAGTATAGAGTATGGTACCGCGTACAGGACATAGATCTGGCTCAGATTCGACACCCCACTGACCAACTGAATACCCAAGGCTTGCACCCAGACCACAAGAACCGGGATCAGCGATACAAGGGCTGAGGCAAAGACAAACAAACAACTATTGCTCCGCTTAGCTGTAAGTACAGCCCAAGCCCCCATAGCTACGAATAAGGTGAAGTGCGAGACTAGCGAGACTAGAAGATCCCCACTGATCTCAAGGGGCATCCCCCTCCTCCCAAGAAGATAGAACTCCCCAAGACCGGAGGCCAAGAGAATAACGGGCTGCTCCCAGTGCAGTTCAATACTCTTCCCGGAGACCCGAAGCACGGTCCTCGTGAGAGTCAGCGCAGCAACCATCGCAAAAGCCGTAAGGGTTGTCAAGTGGTGGGCTAAGGCGAGGCCTAGCGACAGCGCAGCTATAATGAAAAGGCTCCGATTAGAGAGCACAGAGTAGAGTAAGGAAAGGAACAACACTTGAGCAAACCCCTCCTTCGTAGCCCCTCCGCCCATCACCGCCATGTTGAAGAACACTGCTATGAGCAGAGCTGTAAGAACGCTTAAAGAGCTGTTGAGCCTCGTTGCTATCAGGTATGCCATGACAGTCGAGAGCGAGGAGACCAGGGGCACTAGGAGAGCCCCAGCCGCAATTATGTTCAAGCCTAGAACCCTGGCAGCAGCTGCGGTGAACAGTGGGAGGGCAGGCCAATAGTTATTGTAGCCGTCAAACTCCTTGGAGTCGATGGGTATGGGAGAATCCCTGTAAAAAACAAAGGCATCTCTAAGAGGACCCCACGAGTCCATGGAGAAAGGAGTACGGGTCGAGACATATGGGTATAGCCTTAATGCAGCCCCTATTATAATCGAGGCGAAGAGTAGCATCCTCATCTCTCTAGAGCCTTTAACCCCGTCCACACACCCACACCCCAAACCACTGGCAAAACCAGCAGTACGAGCAAGTAATAAAGGCGAGGCTCAACGGGATGGAAAAGAAGACTTAGAGAAGAAACAAATACCGCTCCCAAGATTCCTCCCACGAGACAGGAAAAGAGAAAAACCAACCCCAGGTTTCTGACAAGCCTAGAAAAAATCCAGTGCCTAGACGCGCCGAGAAGCCGGAACACACTTAACTCACTTCTACGAACCAGGACGCCCATATAGCCCGCGGCAAACACCGCTAGGGAAGACACCGCTAACGCCAGCGCTGACACTACGCCTACAGCAGACCTCGACAACCCGAAAGCATCAGAGTACCTCGAGGCGACCTCGCCTACAGGAGAAGCACTTACCTTCCCCGAGAGAACAGCCCTCACCAGCCAGGCAGGAGGCAGATAACCCCCTTCCCCAGACCCCCTCAGTCGAGCTTCCCCCCGAAACCTTATAATGGAGACAAAACCAGGCCCACACCCCCTTAATAACTGGGCGTCCTCAATACTAGCAAGCAACTCGCTCGAAAATGGACTCTTCTCGATAAACCCTACCACCTTCAACACGAGAACACGGCTGTTCAACCCGCTCTGAATGAGTAGAGTATCGCCTACATTAACGCGGAGAACCCTTGCAAGCTCAGCCCCTACAACGACCCACTCTCTACCCGAGACCGCCACGCTAACTTGCTCCAACATGGAAAAATTCGACGGGTCTATTCCTCGAAGCATCACGATCCGGGAGCCAGACACCACTACAGGTACAAGTACCTCCGGGCTAGCAACTGTAGCGTTTAGAATCCGCTTCGACTCCACTGGTACGAGGCCGGTCAAGAGAAACCTACTCCCCCCGTCATACACGACAGCTACACCACCCCCAGAACCCACGGCTACCTCTAGAGCCCTCCTTGCAGACTCCGCGACTAGTATCGAGTAAGAGACGGTAAAGGAGCTCAAGCCTACCACTATGAGCATGAGCCAGAGAGCTGGTCCAAAGACCCTAACCTCGAGCAGAACCCCCACCCCTCATCAAGGACCATAATCCGACAACAGTCGCAGAGAAAGCCGACCCCGCCGAGAACAATACCAGTATCAACACCAAAATATCAGGATCCAGGAAGGGCTTCAACTCAAACACCAAGCCTAGAGAACCCAGCACCTTGAACGCTGCCTGAGTGACTACCAACCCCCCAGAGCTGCCAATCCACGCGCCCAAAAACCCAACAATAAGCCCGTAAACCACGAGAGCCGTGAAAAGATGCCTCCTGCCAGCGCCAAGCACTTCGAAACATACAAGATACCTCTTAGCGTCGACGAAAACAGCGAGGAACACCGCGAGCAGGGCAGCCGTTGAAAGCACCGCCAGAGAGAAAAGCCAAGCCACCAGCACAGCCGCCCCCTCCTCTAGCGCACCCCTAACCACAGCCTCCAAGGCTCCCCTCCCAACATACACACTCACACGCCTCGACCCTCCATCCCCAGGCACGACCACAACTCCCCCCGAATACGAGAGAATCCCAGCTACCGTTCCTGAAGCGTTGCAAACACTAATAGAATCACCAAGCCGTGCCCCCAGGATCTCGGCAGCCCTCTCGTCAATCAAGAGCCCGCCAGCCGAACCGGCCTTTAAGCCCAAAACATCCTCAGCCAGTTGACGGCTAGAAGGAGACCATAACAGGGCAAGCGAGTAGTTGCCTACATCACACTCGGCCACGCCGACCTCTATAGCCTTAGACCCTTGAAGGCTGCGAGATACCTCTAACAGGTAGCTTGAAGTGGCTAAGAGCGCAGAGGCCAGGAAACTTAAAGAAGTCGTAACTAGCAGCGCCCAAGCAGTCCATTTATGTCTCAGAAGCGAGACGACAAACAACCACATCTACTTCTTTGCATTTCCCTAAAAGGATAAAAACGTTACTTTGCCAGAAGGGGTGTATTTGGAACATGACTTTTTTCGCGGAAAATTTATAAGAAATCAATTTTCGTTATTTCTTATGTGTAATGATTTCTCCTCGATTCTCACCGTGGTTATACCTACACTAGACGAGGAGCAAAGCATCGCCCTCGTCATAGACGATTTAAAACAGCAGGGTTTTAACAACATTTTGGTAGTAGACGGGAATAGCAGGGATCGCACGAGAGAGATAGCAGGGGGTCTGGGAGCCAGAGTAGTGCTCCAGGAAGGGAAGGGCAAAGCCGACGCCATACGCACAGCGATACCCTACATAGAGACACCTTATCTTCTCGTGATGGACGGGGACTATACCTATCCTGCAAAACACATCAAAGAACTGCTCGACAAGGCCGTAAAGGAAAACCTCGACGAGGTTATAGGCGCCCGGATACGCGGAAGAGAAAACATCCCGCTCATGAACAGGCTCGGGAACTGGGTTATAACAAAAACCTTCAACATACTTTTCGGCACAAACCTGAGCGACGTCTGTAGCGGAATGTATCTCTTGAGGACTCAGCGTACACGCGAGATAAACTTCGAGTCGAAAGGCTTCAGCGTAGAAGTAGAGATAGCCGCCCACATAGCATCTACTACAAGGCGTATAGGCGAGGTGCCGATAGAGTACAGGAAGCGGATCGGCAAGCCAAAGCTAAGGAAGAGACACGGTGCCCTGATAATGCTAGACGCCTACAAACTAGCCCTACGCTACAACCCAGTATTCCTAGTATTCATGACAGCCTCCCTCATACTAATACCATCACTAGCACTAACAGCATACGTGGCCTACGACCTCCTAGTCAACAACGTCAAGCACCACGTGTGGGCAATCATAGCAGTGACGGGAACAGGAATAGGCATACAATCAACCCTCATGGCAATAATGACGCTATATCTTAAGCGCTTGGAGTACAGGCTTGTCCAGAGGCTCGAAGAGGTGAAAAGATGAACGTCATCGAGGCCCTTCAGAAAGAGATACAGTCTACACTAGTAGTTGTCATGGCTGGAGGAGAAGGCAAGAGGATGGGCTACACCGGGACGCCAAAACCACTAATACCCATCAGCGGAGTCTCGCTCCTCGACAGGTGTATAACGTTCCTGGCAAGCAACGGCTTTAAAAGGTTCGTCATACTCACCAGGCAGGACAAGGTAGTAGAACA
>NZ_JBMFLX010000038.1:0-12270 GCF_049970975.1 Infirmifilum sp.
GGTGATGCCCGGTTGAACACCCAAGTTTTATGGGTGGGAGGGTGGAAAGAGAATAGTCTAGTCGATGTATTAGAGAGTGTTAGCTTCACCTTATGGCTTAGCTTCTGCAACTTCAAGTGTCCCTGGTGTGCCAACTCTGTGCTCGCCAGGGGGGTTGAGAAGAAGCCCGTAAGCGTGGACGAGATAGTCGCCGCTGCTAGCAGGGCTGCAAGCTTCGTGGATTATTTCCACGTGACTGGTGGTGAGCCCACGCTACAGTTTAGAGCACTTGGAGAGCTTTTCGCCAGGGTCAAGGCTATGACCGGGTTGAAGCTTAGCCTGGACACAAACGCGAGTATACCCGGGGCGATAGAGTATATTCTTAGCCGTGTAGCCCTCGACCACATAGCTATAGATATCAAGGCCCCGCTAGAGGATCCTGTAAAATACGCACGAGTTGCAGGGCTACAGCCAGGCGTTGCGGTAAAGATGACGGAGAGGGTTAGAATGGGGATACAGGTTTCACAGCGTGTAGAGGACTTCCTAGAGCTTAGAACACTCCTAGTCCCCGACCTTCTAGGTGTAGAGGACGTAGAGAAGATAGCACGAGAGATCCTCGAGATGCGCCTCGACAAAGCTCCTCGCCTTGTATACGTTGTCCAGCAGTTCATCCCCTATACAGGAGTCCCAGAAGAGTACCGCCGCAAGCCGAAAACGCCAAAGGAGCAAGTCTTAGAAGCCGCTAAAAGGGCAAAAGAAATTCTACAAGGATACGCTGAAATATACTATCGTACCATTGAAGACGGGAGCAGAAAACTATAGTTAGAGTGTCTCTACCTTCTCAGGCGGCAACGCCGCGTGCTTGTAGGCTATTATTCTTATGATATCTGCTGCATCCTGGAAGTCATCCGATGAGAGCTCAATCAAGTTAACGGCGTCCATAAGGTTTAAGGCTGACATGACGTCGATCTTGCCCTGATCTACTAGTTGCCTTATCTTAGATAGGGTCTCGGACCTGAGTCTATCCACTTTTCTTTCACCGCTGTCTATCTCTCGTGATATGTTTACAGCGTAGGCAGGGGACAGTCTCAACATCTGGATGTTCTCGATAAGTTTACCTGCGAGCCCCTCTGTTTCGCTAACCATTTCAACAATGGAGGGCTCTAATTCGCTGAGCTCTGGAACAAACTTGACCCAGAGGAGTCTCTCGTTGCACTCTATTACCGCACCGGCAACCTTATCTATTTCCTCTACGAGTTTCTCAAAATCCATACGGCTAGATATCGGAAGGAAACCCGACCATATCCTCCAAGCCACCTCTCTTTTAATCCTGTCAGCCTTTCTCTCAAGCTCTTTAATCTCCTCCGTTTTCCTTTGAGCCTCACCCAACCTGCCCTCGAAAATGTCTTTAACAATGTCCTTCTGTAAAGAGAGAATTTGCTTGATAGTTTCCACATGCTCCACCACGAGGTCGAAGAAAGGCCATGTTGGCCTGGTCTCCCTGAAGAATATCGAGTAAAATGCTGCTGTTATAGCGACCAGAACGCCGATGTTGGTGAAGACAGAGGGGTATCCTCCCCCGGCTCCTTGCAAAAGGAAACTAGCCAGGATAGCCCCAGTCGCGTAGCCTGAATCCCTCGCAAAACGGTAGAATCCTACAGATATGTCCCGGATCGAGGGAGGGCTCATGTCAGAGATGGGGGCAGGGAGAACAGGGTAAAACATCGCGTAACCTATTCCGAGACCCAGAGCTATTAGTAGAATCTCTGGAAAAGAACGTGTGCTGGGAAGGGCTATAAGCATGAAGGCTGTAAACATTAGCCCCAGCATGGATATAAGCCGTCTTCCAACCCTGTCGGAATACGAGGACCAGAAGGGCATTGTGGCAGACCATACTATCAAAAGTACGGATTGTGCATAGCCAGCATAGTAGACGTCGAGCCCCCTGCTAAGCATGAAGAGCGGCATTACGCCCCATACTATACTATCAGCCATCTTTGCAACGTGTGCAGCTATGAGAGGAGAAACTAGACTGGGATTTGATATTATGAGCTTTAGGGCAGCTTGGGGTCTAGGTTTTGCACTGAATTTTTTCTTGTCAGACTCGAGATAAGTGCTCGTTTCACGGCTACTGATTGCAGTGCCTAGTGCTAGGGCGGATGAGACCACTATGATCATAAGAGCTGTAGTACCTCCTAAGGTGCTCCAAGCCCATCCTCCTATATATGCTCCAAACGCATAACCAATGTAACACGCGCTCTCTATGTAGCCGAAGGTAAGCGATGATCTTTCAACACCGAGAATGTCCCCTATAGCTATGGCAGACGTCGCGAAAACTATACCCTCACCTATACCAACGAAAATATTACCTATCACGAAATTTAGTGGGGGTTTAACGAGGAAGATTAAAGTGGCTCCGATAAGATACGCTGTTGTACCTATAACAAGTGAAGTCCTTCTGCCCTTCTTGTGTGAGATATATCCTGCTGTTAAATCGAATGTGGCCTTGAAAACGCCGAATGAAACCAACGGAAGTAGGACGGGTAAGCCTTGAAGACTACCACTAGTCGCTACTGATGCTATTGCTCTCTGAACACCTGTGGCACTACCAACTAACACCTCTGTTGCTAGAATGAGTAGTAAAGCCTTGTTCTCTTTTTTCAACATTCATCCCTAAAAATCTCCCTCCCTCCCTTATATAAAATTATATTTATATAGGTTATTATGTAACTGCAAAACCTTATTGTTACATATATAGAAACGAATTTTAATAACCACGGCATATACGAAATGATGGCTCTATCTTTTCAGGAGCGAATAAATGTTGAGAAATATCTACGAGCAGGCTACAGGCTCGTCGGCAACCATAGCGCAGTTTCCATTTGCCGATGGACACGATCAGCGTTAAGAGGCGAAAGGCTATGCTATAAAAACTGGTATGGTATACAGAGCCACCGATGTGTTCAGATGACCCCCGTGCTGAACTTCTGCGATTTCACTTGCAAGTTCTGCTGGCGTATGCACCAGCCGGGGAGGTTCAAGCTCCCCCTCAATTGGCGGTGGGATTCCCCTGACGAAATAATCAATGGCTCCATAATAGCTCAAAGGCTACTCCTCATAGGCTTCAAAGGAAATCCCAAAGTGGATAAGGAGAGATTTCTCGAAGCAATGTTTCCCCGTCACTTCACGATGAGCCTAGATGGAGAGCCAACTCTTTACCCCTTACTGCCGGAAATGATAAGGAAGCTTAAAGAGAGAAACCTCACCGCTTTCCTGGTAACTAACGGCTCGATACCAGTGAGACTTGAGCAGCTAATCAAAAAAGATGCCCAGCCATCCAATCTCTACGTAAGCGTGTACGGACCAAACGAGGAAGTTTTCAATGCTGCCGCAGAGCCCAAGATACCTAGAGCATGGGACATGGTTATGCGTAGCCTCGAATTACTAGAGAAATTCAATGAAAGCCGGACAGTAATACGCTTAACCCTAGTCAAGGGGCTCAACATGGTTGACCCCGATGGTTACTCACGAGTGATAAGGCATGGGAACCCCATGTTCGTGGAGCTGAAAGGTTATACCTGGGTTGGGGAGAGCCAGAAAAGGCTACCTATAACTGCAATGCCCACCATGGAGGAGATGCTGAAATTCGCGGAGCAAGTTTCCCAGCGCACAGGATACAACGTTAAACTGACGGATGAAAAAAGTCGGGTCGTTCTTCTCGTAAGAGACGAGGGGGCTTGGGAAAAGAACTTGAAAATGCGAGAAGAATGGCTAAAAAAGGTTCAGCAATTAGACGAATCCTGGAAGAAACATGTGGTGGATTTCACGATGGAGGAGCACGGTTATAAAATGCTCTATTACTGACTTTCCTCACTCCTAGCTCATACCTAAAGAAATTATAAGAGTCAGCAGTTGGACTAAATTTTTAAGTGTTTCTCTATTACTATAGTCTACGGAGAGGCTTATGGCTCTTGAAGACCTCAAATTATCAATGATATTGACGCTAGGCTTCATCTTCGGCTTAACTACACTAGCATTTGTATTCATTCTGGATTTAATGGGACTGGCATCTCCTATCGCCGCCCTCATACTTGCTTTAATCTTCAACGTAGGGCAATGGCTTATTTCTCCCTACCTGGTAGAACTATTTTACCATGTTAGGGAGCTACCCTATAGTGAAGCCCCTCACGTACATATGGCTCTTGAAGAAGTAGTCTCCCGAAGTGGCTTACGTGAAAAACCAAAATTAATGATCGCTGAAGTTCCCTATCCTAACGCTTTCGCCTACGGCTCGCCGCTAACCGGACACAAGATTGCAGTGACGCGAGGACTTCTAAACACTCTTAACCGAGACGAGATAGCCGGAGTCCTCGGACACGAGGTTGGACACATAGTTCACCGGGACGTCCAACTCATGACCTTCGTCTCGGTGTTGCCAGCCTTCTTCTATATCATTGGGAGGATGTTCCTCTATTCAGGTGGTGGTAGAGACCGCGACAGAGGCGGGGCTATTGCCCTAGGCGCTCTAAGCATCTTCTTGTACTTTATTCTGAGTCTAGCAAATCTACACCTGAGCAGAATACGTGAATACTATGCAGATTACCACAGCGTCAAAACCGCCCCCAACCCCAGCATAGGTGCAGCACGGCTCATGTCCGCTTTAGCAAAAATAGTTGGTTACACTGGCAGGCTTAAACTCCAAGGAGCACAGCTACACGTTGCAGGATTCAAGGAGCTATTCATAGCCGACCCTGACAGTGCCGTCCAAGACATGGAAGCACTAGAAGGATACGAGGCTGCCAAGAGGATAGCCCAGAGCAAGGTTACCATGGCTGACAAGCTAATGGAGCTTTTCTCAACACACCCCAACATTGTAGAGAGGCTCAGACGCCTCGAGGAGCTCGGAAAACTTCAGGCACTTTAAACTGTATTTTCTGTTCTGCATCGCTGTCCTGATATCGATTGCCTCAGTTTTCCCATTATAAATAAATAGAAACCATTCTTACTATTTTTCGGAATGAGTAAAAATCAGACCCAGGGCCTCAGCATACAAGAGGCTGCAGTGAAGCTTAGAGAGAGCTTTAACCAGAGAGAGACTATAATCTTGGTTGCTGATTGCGAGGTAGAATACTCTGGTCGTGCATCCTCAAAACTAGGTAGAGGAGAACGCATAGTACTGATTAAAGGCGATGGAACAACGATAGTCCACAGACCTTATGGGTCTACGCCCGTGAACTACCAACCCGAAGGGAGCATACTATCTGTTAGAGCAGAGTCTAACAGACTTGTAATCTCAGCGGTTCGCCCGAAACCCAGTGAAGAGTTAAAGATATATGCTTATAGGGTTCTCGGCCTTTACACCTTCAAACTAGAGGATACGGCAAAGTTTGACATGTGGGGTGATGAAGACGATATCAAACGTGCAATTATGGCGTATCCCTTGGAGGTTTTAGGTGAAGAGCTTAAGCCAATCGAGGAAGAGGTTAAACTGGGGACAGCCGGGTTTGCAGACCTTTTAATGATTGATAATAATGGAAACTACGTCCTTATCGAGGTCAAAAAAGATACGGCGGGAGTCGACGCAGTATATCAGCTTAAAAGGTATATTGACAGGCTCAGTATGAGTACTGGTCGTCATGTGAGGGGGATTCTCGTTGCCCCCGGATTCACTAAATCCGCGTTGATCGCGCTTGAGAAGGAGAGCATCGAATACAAGCAAATTAGTCTACAAAAAGTCTCCAAGATACTGCGTAATACTAAGGTGGGCCTTCCTCTCTAAAGCCGATACAGCGATCCCTAAATTCACAATACTCGCATAGCCATCCTTTCTCGGGGGCCGGAGGAACAGCTAGTCTAAGTGAGTTACTGAGGCTCTCTGCTCTCTCCAAGAGTGTCTGTATTCTCTGCTCATCACGTATAATCGGGAATGCTTTAACTTGACCTGTCGTCTTCGACACGTATACTAGGAAACCCTTGTTTTTCTCTGCTAGCCAGAAGTAAAGCTGCATTTGATCAACATGATGTTCACGCGGTTCGCGCGGGATATTGCTGGCCGTCTTAAACTCAAAAATCAGTTCTCCGGCTATCCTATCAACACGTCCCTTTATAGTTACCCCTTTGTATTCTCTCTCGAAACTTTTCTCGCCTTCTCCAAGAGGAAACTGACTGTTAATTAGATAGTGGACATCATCCCCTAAAAGAAGTATTACTATTTTCTCGTCAGATATTGGCCCTGCCATTGTCCTCATGTACCAGGAGCGGAGAAGGCAACCGGTAACCTCAGTAACGTAGATCACGTTAGGAGGTGCGGTCCACGAGCCTCTGTCTTTTTCATAGGCCGTTCTAAGAGAGCGAAACACTATTCTTTCGACATCTTGTGGAGTTAAGGACATATCACGGATGATATTAAACGTTTAGTATAATAAATAAAGATTTGTGACAAAAATTGGGGGGCGCCTTGCCTAAAGCGATTACTGTTTTTGAGGTTCGCGAGAATATAAGTAGTAAAGACGTCTACGATAAATTGAAGGGATTTTCTCTTGCCAGAGGGAGCCTAGAAGCATTTGGGCGTAAATTCACCCTGGGGGTGAGGGTTGTCGAACTTGAAGGTGGAGAGAGTGAGGTTTCAGGGGTATATGAGGAGGTAACGCCACACTCTCTAAGTCTTGACAGCGAATCCGTAAAACTTCCACGCTACATTCGGATAAATTTCCACTTCACTTGGTTACGGCAAGGAATATTCCTGCTTGTTGCCTCAGGGAAGCGGAACGGCATGAGAGTGTCATCAACTTTTTCACAAGCGCTCTTTGAGCGTCCCGATGGGATCATGCCGGTCTACCTTCCACCACAAAGGCTTCGAGAATTATACATGGTAGATGCTGAGCCCAGACAGGTTATCTTCACGGGGCTACGAGAAGTGGCTGGTGTCGACACGGTAGTTTTATACGGTAAAGCCTTATCGCAATCCACTCTTTTGAAGAGGTATATGCAGGTTGGCCAGGAAAAATACGTGGTGTTTAAGACTGAAAAAGGATTACTTGGGGCATCTGTAGGGGGTCTTATTCTCGCTTTCAGCAAGCTGGACGAGGACGAGTTTCGTCAATTTGTAATAGAAAAGGTTATACCAAGGGTCGAACCCTTACCCGTCTAAAAATCATCTAAACCTTGTTAAAGCCTTGGAAAGGTCTACCTTTACGGGCAATCTCTCGGCTGGAGGTGGGTTCATAGCATGCTTGAAAGCGTCTTCAAGTGTAGGCTCTTCCCTCTTATAAAAGACGCCTATCGGAATTCTCTTATCATTCTGCATTGCTAGTCTGAACGCCTCCTCGAGATTTGAGGGGTCATGTCCGGACTCCTCAAGCTTATACACTCTTTCACGCAAAACCGTATAGGTGTTAAAGAAGGTGACGCACGGCTGGAGTACATCAATAAAGGCAAAGCCCCGGTGACTGATGCCCTCCTTTATTATCTCCTTTAGATGATCTATTTCAGCGCTGAACCCTCTAGCTACAAAAGTTGCCCCACTAGCCAGGGCTAGCAATAGAGGGTTGATCGGCTTCTCGAAGTTTCCAAAAGGAGTAGACTTTGTTTTGACACCTATCGGGGTAGTAGGAGTGACTTGTCCGGTAGTAAGACCAAACACCATGTTATTGTGGACTATAAGTGTTATGTCGATGTTCCGACGGGCAGTATGGGGAAGATGGCCCATCCCAATGGCGTAAGCGTCCCCGTCTCCCGAGTGAGCTATCACAGTCAGCTTGGGGTTTGCTAGCTTTATGCCCGTAGCGAGAGGCAGTACTCTTCCATGAATCGTGTGAAAAGTGTTTGTCTTCATGTAGTCACTGATTCGCCCGTGACACCCGATTCCGGTGACTATGACGACCTCTTCGGGGGCTAGTTTTAACTCCGCTAACGCCTTCCTTAAAGCTAGCAATATTCCGTAGTTCCCGCAGCCTGGGCACCAAACCGGCCTCCTCCCAGAATCATACGTCGTGATATCCATTTATACCCACCCCAATGAAGCAATATAACTTTCTATTTCCTCTGGGTCGAAAGGCCTGCCGTCGTATTTTCCAAGGAATCCATGAGGCTTGACGAGCAATTTTTCCCGTATAACAGATACAAGCTGACCTGTCATGTTGTTCTCGATTACCACGAATTGTGATCCAGCTAGCTCCTGACGTAGCGCCTCTTCAGGGAAAGGCTCAAGCCAGAGAACCTGTACAACCCGGATATCTTTAAGGCTCTTAAGGGCTTCAAGTATAGGCATCTTCGTAGAACCCCAGGTAACTATAATCTTGTCCCCTTTACCATACGTTTTTACTCCCTCTTTCTCAGCTATGCTTTTTAGGCTTTCATATTTCCTGAACCTTTTCTCATTCATTGCTCTCACCATCTTGGGGTCGATGGTTCCTCCACCATACTCGTCGTGCTCGCTGCTGTTAGCGTACACAAGAGCATTCTTCGTCCCAGGTAGTGCCATGGGTGACACTCCATCCTCGGTTATCCTGTATCTAGCATAATCTCCCTGATACTCTCCGCGTATAACGGAGCCTGGGCTGGGCGTTAGAGACGGGAACTCGTCGATGCTCCAGTAACTCTCAGCGAGGAATTTATCAGAGAGAAGAATAACGGGCACTTGATACCTCCACGCTATCTCCATGGCTTTAAAGCTCAATGTGAAGGCTTCGCCAGGATCACCTGGAGCTAAAACTACACGCGGAAACTCTCCTTGAGAAGCATGTATGACGAACCTCAAATCGCCCTGCGCCGTATGGGTAGGTAGCCCCGTCGAGGGTCCAGGTCTCTGCACCTCTACTATCACTATAGGTGTCTCGGTCATTGCTGCTTGACCAAGCGCCTCAACCATGAGTGAGAACCCCCCGCCACTCGTGGCGACCATCGCTCTAGCGCCAGCATAGGCGGCTCCTATAGCCATGTTTATGGCTGCAAGCTCGCTCTCTGGCTGAAAAACCACGATTCCGTAGTCACGTTGAATTTCGGCTAGGAAATGGAGGATTGGGCTGGCGGGAGTCATAGGGTATGCGGCGAAGAAGCTCATACCGGCGGCGAGAGCGCCTAGAGCTACGCTAGAGTTCCCGTCTATAAGGAGTCTCTTTTTTTCTTCCACCTTTTTCGAGAGTTGTGGGAACTGGCCCACTGAAAGAGCTACGCCAAGCTCGTAACCCTTATTTATGAGTTTTAAGTTAAGTTCAGCGTACTCTTTTCTATGCTTGAACTGTTCGCTGATAACCTCACTTACCGTGTCCTTCGATGCACCGAGGATACCAAAAATGACGCCAGATGCCAATGTGTTTAATGCGACTTGAGGAGCCTTGTACTCTTCAAGTACCTTTCTAAAGGGGAAAGCCCTAACATGTTCGTTGTAGTTTTGGCCACAATCCTTCTCATCACAAAGAATAATTCCTCTCTCGCTAAGCTTCGAAATATACGCTCTTGCCGAGTAGTTATCTAACGCGAGTACGATATCGACAAGTCTCCTATGGGAAAATATGTATTCATCGGGAGAACTTCTAATTAGGGCCCACTGGTTACCTCCTCGGATAAGGGATGGATACTCGTTAGTTATAAACACGTTGACTCCATGTCTAAACAAGACGCGTCCTATGATTAGGCTTGCTGCAAAGACACCTGCTCCCGCGGGGCCGGCCACAAGGATTGAGAGAGGCCAATCTTTACCCACAACTACACCTGTCCTTTTAACTATGTCAATTAAGTTATAAATTTATTGTACGATAGATTTAAAGAGGTGTACATCAATATGCATGAAACTTTAAAAGGAATCTATGCCTTAATAATAAAAGTTCAAGAACCCATACATTTTATGTTTAAAAGGGAAAATGTGTGTTTGAAGCCTGGGATTTACGTTTACATAGGCTCTGCTAGAGGACCTGGAGGAGTAAAAGCACGCGTAGACAGACATAGAAAGCCTCAAAAAAAGATTAGATGGCACATAGATAATGTAACCTCCTCCCCCCATGCACGTGTACTTGGAGTGGTTTTTGCCAGCTCTCCCGGGCCAGAGTGCGTTTTAACTCCCATTTTGGAAGATCTCGGCTTTACGCATCCCATCAAAGGCTTTGGTTCATCTGACTGCAAGCTGGGGTGCTACTCACACTTCTTAAGATGTAATAGTGAAATCACCAAATGCTATGATGATGTCCGAGAAGCTTTCAAGCAAAGTTTCTTGAATGATATTCGAATAGTTCATTTTGAATCTTAAAGTTCAAGCTTCTGGATTGATGCTAAGACTCTTTTTCTTACCTCTTCAGCCGGTGGAGGCTCCTTAATCACTACGCCCTCTTTGATATATGTTTCAAGAAGAGGCCTCATTTCTCCTCCACACTTTGGGCATTTAGGAGGCTCACCCCCCTCCAGTGTGACTACATCGATAAGACAGTTGTTGCACCTGTAGACCTCCTTTCTTCCCGAGAGTTTACCTCGCTTCGCCACAGGCACCCATCTTCCATCCTTCTGCACAGCTGTGATATCCATTGAGAAGTCTATGGGAGGAGCAGTTGATATGGATGCCCCTACGCCAAAACCATCAGCACCAGCTTTTACCAACGCGGGAATCCTCTCTTCGTCAATGCCTCCCGATACAATGACTTTTATATCCTTAAATCCTCTAGCTTTGAGCTTCCACTTAACTTCTCTTATGATATCTTCAAAATTCCCCCGTCGGCTCCCCGGAGTGTCAAGTCTAACACCATAGAGTTTTTCTCCTAGAATGTCCGCGGCTAGCATCGACTCCTCTACTTCATCGAAAAAGGTGTCAGCTAGGACAATTCTAGGAACATCCTTTTCGATAATCTCGTCGAACGCTATCCATGCCAACGTGTGATCTCCTTTATAAGCTCTGAAGAGTATCATCAAGCTATGAGGCATCGTTCCCGTGGCCCTTATACCCAGGGCTTGGGCCCCAAGAACAGCAGAAACCCCGTCAGCGCCACCAATATATGCATAAAACTCGATGAAGGGGGCTAGAGCTGGATGCTGGCGTCTAGCTCCGAAGGAAAGGACGATTTTCTCTCCAGCTGCTTTTTTCACTCGGGCTGCTTTAGTGGCTATGCCTGAGGCCGAGGCGAGGAAGCCTAGTAGAGGTGTTTCAAGTTCTAGGAATTCACCTATAGGGCCCTCTATTGTCATCACGGGAACCCTGATGCCGTAAAAATCGCTAGCAGTGAAGATCTCCCCCTCAGGCAAAGACCGCAGAGTTATTTTTCGTCCTTTCAGGAGCTTTATAACTTCGCGTAAACCCGCGAAGACGCCCCATCTATAGCTCTCGGGAAGTTTGCTGGCAGTTACTTCCACGTGAACAACAGCGTCTATAAGGCCGTTTTTTTCAAGAATTCTTCTGGTACGCGTGAAATACACGTCCGTCGTCAAACCCTCCTTTATTTCATCGAACGTGGCGTAAATAAAGCGTTCATTCCAATTATTCATATACATCAAGCCATAGATTCTCATGATGGGAATTAATGTGTTTCGACATGACTTGGCTTGTAATATTATTCTTCTGCAGGAAGATTAAAGATCCTTAGAGTCCTTGCTAAACTCAAAGAACGTGAACACCCAGATATAGAATGGTCCCCGGGCCGGGACTTGAACCCGGGACCCTCCGGCGCGTCTTAGACGCGTTGCCGGTTTCCAGCCGGCTGACACGGCTTCACAGCAGGGATTTACCCCTCTCGCCGTGCGCTTCGAGCTACAGCCGGCCGCGATACCGCTACGCTACCCGGGGACAAAATAAAAACAACTTAACGGTTTTATGAACATTTCGCTAGATGTGAAGCCTTTCAGTAACTAGACTCTCTTAATCTTCACTTGTAGTCTTGTTGCCTCCTCCAACGCTTCCTTGGTTACTCTACTCTTCAACCTTCCCCCGCTATAAATTACGATTACTGGCTTCGAATTAAGCAGTTTAGCCTTCTCAGCTACAGCCTGTACGTCTCTTGGATGTAAGGGCTTTGGACTCGTGTACACCTCTACTACAAGCCTGTTGCCGTTTCCTTGAACTATTATATGGGCGTCCCCCAGTCTTGTCGGATGCCGTATACGGACACTTAACCCGGCCTCTAGGTACCTTGAAGCCACTTTTCCTATAATTCCATACCTTTTGATTAGTTGTTTTTGCAAATAGCGTACTCTTGCGAGCGTCATAATCCTCGCAATTAACCACAATTACACGTTTTGAAAAATTTTTCTGGGGAAACACAGCTGCCCTGCGCCATTTAGTCGGGCTCCCGGGTTACCCCCATGAGGGGTTAT
>NZ_JBMFLX010000039.1:0-12169 GCF_049970975.1 Infirmifilum sp.
GTTCTCCAATAGAGTCTACCAAGCTGACCCGTGAAGTAGATAGACCTGTACCCCTTTTCTCTTACAATGATTGAAGGATTATTTGTTGTGGATGGAAGCGGTGGGGGTGACCTTGCCATTCTCGTATTTATGGCCATGCTTGCCGCGTGGAGACCTATATAGCTTGTAGACTCAGCCACTCTAAGGGTTTATTCAGCGTATGCCAGGCTATACCTGGTTTTATCCTCCTATCCCTCCACACGTGGTAATTTTAAAAAGAAACTTCAGTTGTATAGGTCTACAATGCTAAGGGGACTCTGACAAGAACGTCGATATTTTACCCATAATCCATTGTCTTAAGCTGTTCTGCAGTTTGTCGAAGTAGGAAGACGCTTCGGATGGATTCATCCTTGAGAGCCTGGCTTGAACTTGAGCTAAATACTCTGGGTTTAACTCGACAAGGCTTCCACTCCAAGGGTCCTGCACTTTTATATGGTTGCTTAGACTCTGGATTACTTCCTGTGCCTTGATCGGGTTGTTTTCCTGCGCAATCTTCTGGAAAAGCTTTTTGAGACTCGCCTGGACTTCTTCTTCGAGGAAAACTTTTTCGTAGAGCTGTAAAGCTAGGCTGCTGTAGTTTTGTGTTTCAGGTTTCAGTGAGTAGTTGAATATTTCTTGGTTGCCTAGGTATTTGATAGTCGATGATAGATAATCGATCTTGTGGTTAGATGCGTTTGTATCGGAGAAATTAACAGGTATGTAGTCTGTGTATGTTAGGAACGATTTCTGGCCGTCTCTTGAGAGGAACCAAAGTATTAGTTTTTCGACGTAGACCTTTTTACCTGTTTCGAGTGCCGCTAAAGTCAAGGGCTCATAATTAGTTTCCTTTATGAACATGAGGTCGGCATCTCCTCCGCTTAAAATGTAGGCTGAGAAGGCGTTGTCGTTATTTCCTATAGTCAAGGGATAGATTCCGAGTGCTACCTGGGCAGCGGCATCATTAGCCCTCTCTGTAACTGTTGATAGACCAGCTAGGACGATTAGTATTTGGAGTCCTCTCTCCCACCCATGGATCTCAAGGGTTTTAGAGAGTAGATATTGTGTAGGAGTGTTAGCTGAAGGTTTAGGCATTATGATTGTAAGTTTGATTGCCTCCGAAGGATTAGCAGTGAAAAAGTCATAGATGTTTGAAAGACTGTTTATCTCGGGTAGGCCTAGCTCATTCAGCATCTTCTTGTTAACGATGATGGAGTTCACCCTGAAAGCCACAGTAACGTACTTGCCATTGCGATCCACGAATACGGGTGGAACCCTATTTATTATCGTCTTGTTTAGCACTGAAAGCATCGAAGCGTGCTCTCTCAAATAATGGATCGAGTCAGGTTGTATCAGCATAAGTCCATCGACGGATCTATTGCCCGAGGTTAGAGTACTCAGTCTTACAAAGGTGATGTTGCTTATACCTATCTCTTTGGCTGGAGGAGGAGGATAGGCCCAGGCTGGGTATATTGGTGGTTTAACAAGCAACCAAAATCTCAGATTACTCGTGAATGAGAGCGAGAGATCTGTTGCTATAGAGATGTGTTCCCCGGTTAGAACCGTAAGAAAAGACTTTTCATAGATTTCTTTAAGCCTTAGGTACTCAATGTATGCGTAAATAAATAATCCTATGAAAATTGCGATAATCGCCACAAGTATAAGGACTCGAAGTCTCAACGAGGCTTCACCTCAGGATCATATACATAGTTCTCGAGAACCTCGTTCTCGTGAATAATGTGTTTCAAGACTATAGCACTAGGCCTAATCCTTCGACGCTTAGTCACATAATCAATCTCTACGAGACCAAACCTTGGTCTGAACCCTGAAGCCCACTCGTAGTTGTCTGTAAGTGCCCAGTGCAGATAGCCTTTCACATCAACCCCTTCCCGGATGGCTTTGAAGACAGATCTTACATGCTCAAAAATGTACTGATGCCTAATACTGTCTTCCGCATCAGCTACACCGTTCTCGGTAATTATCATAGGGAGCATGTACTCCTTCCAGAGCTTTAACAAGATCTTGTAGAGCCCCTCAGGGTAAAACTCCCAACCTATATCGCTACATACGCGGTCGGCTAGTGATTTCCTCGCACCACACGAGAATCCCAGGCCCTTAACGTACCTGTATCCGAGCGAGTTCTTTGCCTCGTCGACAACGTGCCTGCTATAATAGTTCACTCCTAGCCAGTCAATGTGGTTCCTGAGGTCTTTCCGAGGCGAAGGATAGAAGAAAGATTGTCCCCTGGTTAGTGAGTCCAGGACTCCTTTTTGCCAGAGTTCCTCGGCTCTATTAGTAGCTTTAATGGCCTCCTCTGTATCAGACTTGGGTTCAAACCATATTATTGCATGTATGAGGCCTACAGGTTTCCTGGAATACTGCTTGACGGCATCATAGGCACGGGCAACTGCCTCTATCAGGTTTCGCGCCGCGTTCATCATGTATTCACGGTTTATGATACCAGGAGGAAACCCTGTACCGAAATAGCCCCCCATGTATACAACGTTCGGCTCATTCATTATGCTCCAGTAATCGACTATTTCATCAAAGACGTGAGCCATGTAAGCGGCGAACTTGGCGAACTCTACAATTGTATCTTTTGAAAGCCAGCCCGAGGGCGCGTGGAGGGGTCCGTACCTTCGCACCATCAGGGGGTCGTGAAGCCACGTCGGCATGGTCCAGTGGTATAGGTTTAGAATGAGTAGCTTATCGCGGTTTTTCCAGTCGGAGAGGAGCTCCCTGTATCTCTTGACGGCTTGCTTATTTGAGAGTTCGTCTAACTGCTTTATGGCGGTATCTGTTATCTCGATGAACTCTATCCCACCCTCACTGCTCTGCTGAACATGTACTTTCACACCCCTAGTGTCCCTCGGGAATATCCTGCTCCACTCGACCCCAATACGGGCAGCGTCCATGCTTAGGAACTCGGCTATGTTGTGATCCACTTTGTAGAGATCCCAGTACCCTGTACCGTTCTCGGGCAGGTCTCCGCTAACCAGGCCTGAGGCTATGTTATCGCCATCGTGAACCCATACCCACCAATCAGAATTAGGATCCTCGCTTCCCGGAATCCCCATCTCAAACTGGAACCCGGACTCAGAGAAACCAAAGAAGAATTTTTCTTTACCTTTCAAGTCAGTCACCCTCGATGTTGCCTTGGACAATTGAATGGGTACCGGAAACCTTCAAGGCTGCAAGCCCGTTACCGCTTAAGACGTTTCCTTGGAAGATATTATAGTCGCTACTCCCATCCTCGTAGATACCGAATCCTTGTGTCTTTTGTCCTGGTGGGGAAAAGTCGTATATGAAGACGCCTTGAATCAACACGTTCCTTGAGTCCTTTAGGTATATCCCGGAGTACTTTAAAGGAGATCCGATACTGTTGTTTATTATTCGGCCTCCGATGATCCTTACATCACGACAATTTATAAGCTCGAGACCGTTCCCACGCATCCCTGCTATTTCCACGTCTATGAAAGCTATGTTTATGCAGTTTGTGAATCTGGAAGTCTCGGGCCTCATGTCTATTCCCTCAAGGTTACAGTGTACGAAACGCTTGTGCTGAACATAGCCTCCCTGAGTGTTATACGCCAAGACGCTGTACTTACCGCTGTTAAAACAGTGAATGTTATTGAACTCCATCACACCGTCCGCAGTGTCTTCCAGGACAATACACGCATTACCGGAGTTTGCAATATTAGACTCCTTGACGTATAGCACGTTACCATATCCCTTAACAACAAGCCCGTTATTGGACATGTCGTGGACGTGAACGCCCGATATTATTATCCCCCAAAAGTCCTTGGGAGGCATACCTCCCTCAATGATGATGCCGTCGTAATGACTGAACAGTTCGAGGTTAGCTATCCGAATAGTAAAACCATGTTTTTTTATTCTTAGGAGGGCTCCACTCCTGCTTTCCTTAGAGCCCCTTATTATAAGACCCGATATTTCAACATATGAAGAATCCTCGCTTATCACTATGCCATCACTGTTAGCTGGGAAGACAAGTGTTGGAAAACCATTTCCTTTCAAGGAAATTTTCGAGCCAAGCGTCAGTGGTTTCGTAAGTGTGTACGTTCCTGGGTTAACTATGATAGAGCCGCCCGTGGGGGCGAGTAGCTTCACAGCGTGTTCAAATACCTCGTCGGCGCTCCTGCTCCGGATGATAACGTTGCCCTTTACCCAGTCGAAGAGCAGGTAGCCTGTTTTTTCCTCTGTTATTCCTAATATCATACTTCTATTCACCTCTTCAATATTTATATAACTTTGTCTAGGATAAATATTATAAAAATAATTTATTTTAGAATGTAAATCAAAGTACGTAGTTAAAATAAGTAATGTTAATAATATAAATAAGATAAATATGAGCGGAATTGTAAACCTGTCTTCCTGTGACTTCATCGCACCACCCTTGGAAGACTGCTGATAAGAGTTCTAGTGTATTCTTCTCGGGGCTGTGACACTATTTCTTCGGGTGAACCTTCTTCAACTATTCTCCCCTTGTACAAGACGATCATCCTGGTAGCCACGTGGTAGGCAAGGCCAATATCATGGGTGATAAAGATCATTGATGAATCGGTAGCTTGGACGAGGTCCACGAGCAGCTTTAATATTAGTGCCCTTAGTGAAGGGTCAACCATGGAAACAGGCTCGTCGGATATGATAAGTTTAGGCTTGATAAGGTACAGCCTTGCTACTATAAGTCTTTGCTTTTGTCCTCCTGAGAGCTGATGCGGATATCTCCCTAGGACTTCTTGCGGGTTTAAGCCAACGCTCTTAACGGCTTCAAGGATACTTTTCTTTCCCTCCTCGCTCGAAGGATCTATTCCATTTAGCTTCAGCGCGATTTCAAGTACCCTGTCCACTTTATGGAATGGGTTGAAGACAGCGTAGGGATCTTGCAAGATTATGTTTAGGTTCCTGTAGAACCATTTAATGTCCTCCTTTTCCCGTATATCCTTCCATACGTTTTTGCCTAGAAAGACGACGTCCCCCGATGTCGGAGGCTCTATCCTAGCTATTATCTTAGCTAGGGTTGTTTTCCCTGACCCGCTCTCGCCCACAATGCTTATTATCTCTCCCTGGGAAACTCTCAAGTTGACACGATCGAGTGCTTTAACTTGTGTAGTCCTGACGAAGCCAGATTCATAGATCTTTGTTATATTCCGGGCATCAAGAACTACTCCCATATCTCTCACCGTACATCAAACAAGCAACATAATGATTGGGTCTCACTTCAACTAGTTCAGGTATAACCTCCCTGCATACACTCCTCGCAAATGGGCATCGTGGGTGGAATCTACAACCGGGTGGAGGATTGGATAGATCTGGAAACTCGCCGGGGACCCATTTAAGTTTTCCCCTCTCCACTCCTTTTTCAATGGTGACGAGTGATTCAAGTAGGAGTCGTGTGTAGGGGTGTAGAGGGTTTCTCGCTATCTCTGCAGAGGGACCTATCTCAACAATTTTCCCGGCATACATGACCGCTATCCTGTCGGCGACTTCAAAGACTGCTGGTACATCATGAGATATGAATACGACCGAACTTACAAGTCCGACGTCGCGGATCTGTTTAAGCGTCTCGAGAACTGTTTTAGCTACGACGACGTCCAGGGCAGCTATTATCTCGTCAGCTATAAGGATGTCAGGGTTTAAAAGTGAGGACATAGCTAGGACGACTCGCTGTTTCATACCGCCACTAAGCTCGAAGAAGTACTTGTTGAGCGTTTCAGGCGGAAGCTTAAGCTTCTCGAATATCTCGCTTAAGTGGGCAACGACTTCTTCCTTAGTCTTGACTATACCGTGAGATTCGAAAATATCCCTCGCAATCTTCCATAGCTTATGAGCGGGGGGTAGGGCAACCATTGCCGTTTGAGGGGCGATGGCTATCCTGCTCCCGAATACGTGGTTTTGCAGATACTCGTAAGTCTTTGTGGACAGTTCTATAATGCCTTCCTCCTCATCGTGAAATGTTACCTTACCTTCAAGGAATCTTAGAGGGGGGCGTATGTTCATCATCATAACTTCGGCAAGGGTTGATTTTCCCGAGCCACTCTCACCTATTATTCCTAGAATCTCCCCATTATAGACCTTCAGCGAGACTCCATCAACTGCCTTTACGGCTCTTTCCACTCCACGGTGAGTTATGTAATAGTATGCCCGAACATTGTCCAGCTCCAAGAGGATCTTTCCGTTGAGAGTCATAGTGATTACACCTCGGCTATACCAACCTCTCTTAGCCTGGGATTGAAAACGGGTTCGAGTGATGTTGCTAGTACCTGTAGAGAGGTTACTGTAGCCGTTATTATGATTCCGGGAGGAATAAACATCCAGTATAATCCCCTTCTTATGGCGTCTAGGGTTCCAGCCCAGTAAAGGAGTGATCCAAGGGATATTGTCCTGAGGGCTCCCACACCTATGAAGGAAAGAGCTGTTTCCATCCATATACCAGACCCGAGAAATGAGGCAAAGTTCACAACTATGAACACCATAATGTTGGGCAATATGTCCTCTAAGAGTATCCTCCAAGAGCTCAGTGCCGAGACGCGGCTGAGAATTATGAAGTCGCTGTTAAGCAGGCTTTTTATCTGTCCTCTTATTCCTCTCGCGTAGCCTGGCCAAAGAAATATGCTCATTATCACTGCGAGTATCTCGACTGTCCTATTGGGTATGTATGCTGTGACTATTATCAGCACGAAGCCTGAGGGTATTGTGAGGAGCATATTGGTCAAGCCGTCAACAATGCTGTCGAGCCATCCGCCAAAGTATCCTGCGAGAGACCCGAGAAGGGTTCCGAGAAAGGTTGAGACTACCGCAACTAGGAAGCCGATGTATAGTGAGGTTCTTATGCCGTATAGAAGTTGTGCTAGAATGTCTCGTCCAAACCTATCTGTTCCCAGCGGATGGGACCAACATGGAGGAAGCTGGATGGGAAACCCCATGTAGTAGGGATCTACAGGGTAAAGTATTGGTCCTAACAATCCAGTTAGCAGTATAGCGGTGAAGACAGTGAAAGCTATCAAGAAACGCTTGTTACGCTTGAAGAGATATGTTATTGTCTCCATATAGACGTTCCTACCGCTCATCTTCTACACCCTTGCCCTGGGGTCGAGAGCCAGGCGTAGCAAGTCTACTATGAAATTTGATAGAAATACGAAGCCCACGATTAGTACAAAGAATCCTTGGATAAGCGGGTAGTCCAGAGAGCCTAGCGCCGCGCTGACAAAGTAGCCTATTCCGGGATAACTGAAGACCGTCTCTACGAAGAGGTTTCCTACAACTACTCCACCCATAGCGACGCCAAGCCCTACGAGCTGGGGGATCATGGCGTAGCGCATGACATACCTGAAGATTATGCTGTCCTTTACCCCCATGCTCCGCAGATAGTTCACGTATTCGCTTTCAAGCTCGGATGAAACCAGGGCCCGCATGTTGCCAGTCCAGCCCGCGGTCCATATTATGAAGAGCGTTACAAATGGAAGTGTATAGTGCCACAGAAAGTCGGATATAAATGCCCATGAGAGAGAAGGGGTTATTCCCGGTGAGAGGGCTCCACCCGATGGGAATAACTTGAGCGTGAAGGAGAATGTGAAGATCATGAGGAGGGCAAGCCAGTAGGATGGAATATTGGAGATTATAAACGAGAAACTCATGAATATTTTCTCTATTCTTTTTCCACGCTTATAGCCTATATAGGCTCCTAGGAGGGTTCCCACTGTCCATGAAAGCAGGATTGAGGGGACTAACAGTGCTAGGGTCCATGGAATAGCGCGCATAAAGATCTCAACGACCTTGGCTGGATAGAACGAGATAGATGTTCCCAGGTCTCCAGAGAAGGTCCGTACTAGGAAATCCATGTACTGCCACCATAACGGCATACCTACACCGTACTCTCTTAGAAGACGGATCTCGTAGGCCTTCAGCGTTTCAGGATAAAGCATGTACTGTTGGTAAAGGCTTTGAAGATAGTTCCAGGCGGGGTTCTGAGGGATAAGTCGGGGTAAAATGAAGATGATTGATATCGTGATCCAGTACGTCAAGATAAGCCAGGTTATCCTCTTTAGGAGGCTTATCAAAAATTTTCTACTTACAGCCAGGGAGGAAAAAAACATTTTTTAAACACCGGATTTTGTTATAAACCCTAGCTAGAAGTCTTTTTCGGCCGCTTTAAGTATAGGAGGGCTATGATAGCCACTAGTATTATGACTACTGCTAGTGCAACAATTAGCATCGTGTAGTCGGTAGGCTGTGCCGCAGGTGGTTGCTGTGGGGTAGGCTGCTGGGTTGTGGGAGCGGGAGCCTGCGTAGCGTTTTGTGGTGGAGGCTGTTGGGGCTGTGTTGAGGGCTGGGATTGTGGCTGCTGGGTAGTGGCCTTGCCTAGAGCTATTTGGACGTCAGGTAATGGGATGTAGAGGCCTCCCTGTGAAACCGGCTTAGCCCACGCTGGAACTGAGGGAGTTGCCCCTTTGGGTACGAGGGCTAAGATTACAGGAAGACCCGACGATGCTCCCGCCCAGGTCTCTCCCCAGAACGCGTTGGAGGCGTTGGGCCAGCCGACCCAGTATTTTGTGCTGTAGGCGTACCATATTGCGCCGTAGAAGAGCGGTACGGCAGGCATATCCTTATAGTAGAGCTCCTCCAGCTTACTATAGGCTTGCTTTATTGCTGTGGGATCACTGAGAGTGGGTATGACGTTTATAAGCTGGGCTGCCTGCGGGTTTGAGTAGTTCATCCAGGATGCTAGCCATGTCACCATAATTGATCTGAATGTGTTTAGCGGGTGCTCGGGTCCTGGACCTTCAGCTCCAGCCATCCAGAGGTCGATGTCTTGGCCCTTAGAGATCTTGTCGAAGTATACGCCTGCATCGTAGTAGACCACACTGGTCTTGAGGCCAATCTTGTTGAGGGAGTTCGCGATTATCTCTATTATAGCCATCCAGTCAGTCCAGCCTTGTGGAACTGAAGCCACCAGTTGAATGGGTTTGCCGTCGGGTGTAACGAAGTACCCGTCAGAGCCGATCTTATAACCAGCGTCGAGGAGAATCTGCTTGGCTTTCTGAGGGTCGTATGGTACTCTACAATTAGAGTTACCAAAGTACTTTACACAGAGATTGGTGTCGAGATAGCTTGCATAGCTCTTATAGACGTCGACTATGCCACATGCGGTTGACTGAACCGAGTAATTGTAATATCCTTTAGCGATGACGTCGTTATACGGGATGGCATACGCTATTGCCTTTCTCACGTTAGGATCTGCGAGAACGGGATTACGCATGTTGAAGCCTAGAATTATTGGGACTCCGGCTCGGAAGTAAGGAGGCTGTGAGCTCCAGGTTCCAATTCCGTATTTGAAGAGCTCGTTCACCCCCGCTATGAAGCCTGTCCACCAGTCGATCTCACCGTTCTGTAGTCTTCCTAGGGCCACGGTATTGTCCTTGCAGCCTAGGAAGACAAAGTACTTTGGCTTCGGGAGACCAAAGATGTCTTTACCCCACCAGTTGTCTATTCTTTCAAAGACAAGTGAGTTGTAGGGGTCAAAGGACTGTAGTTTGTATGGTCCTGAGACAACCATCTTGGCAGGGTCGTCGTTACGCCAGTTCTTCACGCCGTCGGCACCGCTCGAGTTGTAGATTCCCATGAGTACATGAGAGGGGTAGACCTCAGCTAGAAGTATCCCCAGTAGAGATGAAAGGCTGAGAGAGGGTGTGTCAGGCTTAGGTCCCTCGTCTACAAGGTAGGTGCTGTAGTCGAACACCTTGTCGCTTACTATCTTGATGTGCTTGTAGCAATCGACACAGGGACCGCTGGCAAGCTGTGTGGAAAGCCAAGAAGTGTAGTAAACGTCCTTGGCCGTGATAGGTTTTCCATCACTCCACTTCGCCTCTGGTCTGATGTAGATGCGCACGGTATACTTGTCGATTATCTCGAACTTCTGGGCTATAAAAGGCAGTAAAACGTTGTTGGCGCTGTCGTAGATGAATAGCGTGGGATACAGGAAGCCCATTCCAGGCTTACCGCCTTGGGGGTTGTAAGGGTTATAAGCTATAACTGCATCGTAAAAGCAAGAGGCGACATACTCATTTCGGCTGGGAATCGATTGAGGCTGAGATAATGCAGGCAATATCGTTGCAAGAGTTATTACAAGAAGTAAGATGACATTAATCGCTCTATGTTTCATGTTTTCACCTTTTACAGTATAATAATTGAAAAATCTACTTATAAATTTTGCTGCAATTTATAAATAAGAAGGTTTTTTATATGTTTATAATGGATACAAAGGTGATGTTTAAATATAAGGTTAGAGATAAAAATATAGATGGAGCTGCGCTTCAGCGATAATTTCAAGTGGGGGGTTTCAAGCTCTGGGTTTCAATTCGAGATGGGAGACAAGTACAGGCGCTACATAGATCCTAACAGTGACTGGTGGCACTGGGTGCGCGACGCCGATAACATTTCACGACAGCTTGTGAGCGGCGACTTGCCAGAAGACGGAGTAAACTATCTCGAGTTGTTTCGAGAAGATCATGCTTTGGCACGAGAAATTGGCTTGAACACTTACAGGCTTAATGTAGAGTGGAGCAGGATATTCCCGTACCCTACTTCTTTCATCGAAGTGGACGTTGAGCACGATGGGCTTGGCTTTGTAAAGGAAGTAAGGATTACGGATGAAACATTGTACCAGCTTGAAAAGATAGCTAATATGAACTATGTGTACTTGTATAGGGAAATAATACGGGATTTGAGATCCCGTGGTTTCAAGGTTATCCTGGCACTTTATCACTTCACACTGCCCTACTGGTTGCATAATCCTATACGGGCTCATCGGACAAACCTACAAGAGGGTCCCAAGGGGCTATTGGAGGATGTTTTCCCCGTTGAGTTTGCTAAGTACGCCTCGTTTGTCGCCTGGAAGTTTGGGGATCTTGTTGATACATGGGTTACATTTAATGAGCCTATTGTGCCGCTGGAACTTGGATATATTGGAGGCTATACGGGTTTCCCGCCTAGTGTAAACATGCCTAGTGTTTTGCCAAAGGTGTTCTCGAATATCGCAATAGCACATGCCCTCGCCTACTCGCTCATTAAGAGGTTTGATAAAGTGAAAGCAGATGTGGATTCAAGGGAGGCTGCTGAGGTGGGCCTTATACACAACATGATCCCGGCTTATCCGGATAGGGAGAGCCGAAACTCTGAGAGTGTCAGCCATTACTCTTATTTCCATAACGAGATGATATTAGAGTCTGTGGCTAAAGGAAAATTGGACCTCTACATTGACGGGAAAAATATCGTGAGGCCCGCTGCTCTGGGAAGTACCCTGGACTGGCTCGGGATAGACTATTATTCTCGAATAGTTATAAGGGAGAATAAGGAGAGATATAAAGAACATCCTCTCCTCGACTTCGAGGCTGTTGGGGGCTACGGCTTTGCATGTGAGCCGTTCGGCTTCTCGAAGTCTGGTCGAATATGTGACGGGATGGGGTGGGAGATGTATCCTGAGGGTATGATTGAAACACTTGAACTAGGCATGAAGTACACGTCTAATATCATTATTACTGAGAACGGTGTCTCTGATCCCTACGACGACATTCGTCCTCGCTATATAGTTAATCACCTATATGTCGTCCAGAGGGTTCTCGAGAACGGTTTTCCTGTTAAAGGTTACCTTCACTGGGCTTTGACCGATAATTATGAGTGGGAGAACGGGTTTGAACCAAAATTCGGCTTATACGAGGTAAACTTGTTAACGAAGGCTAGGAGGGCAAGGAAATCTGTACAATTATATAAGGATATTGTTCAAAATAACGCACTCCGCAATGAGTATTTGAGCATGCTCTTAAAGTTTGAAAGGGGTGATCTCTTGTGAAGACCATAGCTGTCGATGAAACCACCTGGAAGAAACTGAAGGAACTTAAAGACAGGCTTGGATTGCAGAGCTACAATGACTTGATAGCTACCCTTGTGGAGGAGTGGAAGCTCGCAAAGATAAAGGAACAAGTAAACGAGCTTGAATTTGACATTGATCCAAAAGATGCTATTTCATTTTTCAAGTCAAGGCAAAGCTCTCAGAGGAGGACGTGAGCCCAAAATGGAGGGGAAAGGATCTACCTCGCTCCTGCTTGACTCAACAGCCCTTGCAGTCCTTCATAGTAGA
>NZ_JBMFLX010000040.1:0-11794 GCF_049970975.1 Infirmifilum sp.
TAGGACCCGCTCGAGAAGACTGTGAGGACGAGGCCCCGGAAGCCCGCTGGCGGCCTGGGCTGGAGGAGCCTCACCCTCCGCTTGACCGGGAAGTTGAAGCGGTAGCCTTCCTCGACGGCCTCGTGGGACCTGATGATGCCCGAGAGCCTGTTCCTCTTCAGGAACTCCTCCACAGCCCTCTTGCCGTAGAGGTAGGCTCCCTCCCCCCTGTCGCTGGGCGCGAACCCCTCCACGCCCTCGTGGGGGTCGTTCCAGAGCAGCTGGAAGGCCGTCTCGTCTGTGGGCACGAGGTCCTTCTTGGGCAGGGAAGCCACCTCCCCCAGCCTCGGAATGCTCGTGGGGACGCCCCCGTGGACGAGCAGGAGGCGGTGCGGCTTCAGTAGGGCTGCGTAGGGCAGGGCTGAGAGGACCTCGTTGAACCGTAGGAAGAGCCTGAAGGCCTCGCCCCTCTGCTTCCTGAGGAGTTCGGAGTAGAACCCGTAGGCTTGGTTCACGAGGGGTGACTCGTGGTTCCCCCTCAGCAGGGTGATTCTCTCGGGGTGGAGGAGCTTGAGCGCCAGGAGGTAGGCTGCTGTCTCGAGGGAGCGCTCGCCCCTGTCCACGTAGTCGCCGAGGAAGACGAGCCTGTACTTTGCAGGGGGGAAGCGCTTGACCACCGAGAGAGCAGTCTCAAGGTCGCCGTGGAGGTCGCCGATTATAACTAAAGGGGGCTTTGTCCTGACGAGCTGCTGTTCGTCAAGTAGCAATTTCTCAACTTTGTGTAGCAGTATGAGAATTTCCTTTGGTGGCAGGGTCTTACCCTCCTCTATAAGATTGATTAAGGCTTTTGCCTCCTCCATGCTTAGTTGTATGCGGGACGCAATGCTAAATTCTTTTTCTTTTTGTGAAGTTGGCTTATACTAGCGATCGTTGTCGGGATCTGAGGTTTAGATGTATAGTCTCTTACGGATCGTTCTACATCGGAAAACTCACCTGTAGCTGGACTATATCTCCAGGTATTTCCCCTTTTGCGGGAAGTGGTCTACTATAATGTATATATAATGTATTAACTTTATTCTGTAAGCTCTTGAACTTGAAAAGGCTTAGGGAGTGATTGGACAATGATTCTAAAAGGTAGTTGTAGGGTAAAAAATAAATACGCGACAATGGAAAATAAAATCGTGGAAAAAATAGCCCCGGAGTTTGCAGGTCTCCTCGTAAAGATCGGAGCTATCATTATTATTGTTCTCGGGATATTCGAGATCATTAAGGGTATCGTCATCATTCTCTTCGCGAGTGCTATCGGGGCTCTCTTAAGCTCACTGCTACCTGTTTATGGCGAGATCCTGAAGCTAATTCCAGTGGGTGGCATGCTTCTAGCCCTACTCTATATTGTTATCGGGTCAATTGTAGTTTCAGTGGGCTTTTCCCTGCTAAAGGCCTCCTTACCACTAACACCAGATCAAAGGAATAGGTGGATCACGTTACTCGGAGTTCTCATAGCGATCGCCCTGCTTTTCAGCTCATGGGACTTGCTTATAGGGCTTGTCCTAGCACTTGCAGGCATAATTATACTTCCCGTTGCACAGGCCCCGCCAACGCCGACAGGCAAGATACCACCTCCTCAGGTACCCCCGGTCTAGGGAAAAACAAGCCGAATCTAGGTTTTTCTGCTAAACCAGCTAAGCCGGACATATGGAACGCTAGTTGGGGATTCATACATCGATGTTATATGAATTTTCAGCCCGCTACTAGTAAGCGTTTCGTCAAGTATTTTATGAGCATCCTCTCAAAGTCATCCATATCTGGCCTCTCATTAGGGTCAACCTTCAGGCATTGCTCCAAGATTTCATCAAGCTCTTTATCCCCTGTCCCGGGCAACTTAACCTTACCCTCTCTAAATGCCTGGAGCTCCTCCTCGTATGGTAAGAAGTCGGGTGAGGCGAAGAGTGGCTTCCCTGTCACGGCCTCTAGGAGAACAAGTGCTAGGGACCAGACATCGCCCTTCTGGCTCGGCCTCCCGGTTTTAACGTCTTCTGGCGCTGCGTAGCCCGGCGTAAGAGGTACTCTGCTCCTCGATGCTGTAGCAATGGCTCTGGCGCTGTTGAAGTCGGCTAGCTTGGGCACTTTGTCCCCGGAGAAGAGAATATTCTCGGGCTTTACGTCGCCGTGCGCGTAACCTTTCTTGTGTAGGAACGCTAGGGCGTCTGCTATCTGGACAATTATAGATGCTGCTGTGAGAGGGTCTAATGGACCTGTCTTTATCAAGACATCGGCTAAAGAGCCTCCAGTGCAAAACTCTAGAACGAGTGCGGGGGGTTCGTCTTGTCTTGCCTCAAAGATCTCTTCGAGTTTAACTATACATGGGTGCTCCTCCTTCATAAGCTCCATAAGTATCTGCCTCTCTCTCCCCATGCTTTCAAAGCGGCTTAATTTCTCCATTTTCCTACCCAATATTATGCTGTCAAACCACTGGGCGGGGATCTTCAACACACGGCTAACTCCGTGGCTGTCAACACATAATAGCGTTGCTGAGAGGCCTGTTTTCCCAAGAATTGAACGGCACTCGTAACCATGAATTGTCAGCTTTCCCACGTGTGGAGGGAGCGATGTTGGTGAGGGTCCCGGTAGTTTAACTTTAACTGTCTTTCCGACGTAGTGACTCTTGAACTGTAGCCAGTCCTGCTCTTTAGCTTTAGTAGATGTCTCCAAGGGCGGTCTAGGCTTTCCGCAGGCGGTGCAGAACTGAGCGAAGGGAAGGTTCATGTGTCCGTTTTCGCAGCGCCACAAGCCTGGACGTTCCGCTCCGCAGTTAGAGCATATGCGTGAGAAGGGTGGATTAATGTATCCGCATCTTGGGCACTTCCACTCTTCTGCCACAGTATGTAGTAGTTGGCCTATAATAAAAAATTTCTTGGAGCGCTTTTTTTATCTTAGAAAAAGCGTGGAAGGGTTGGAGTATCTCTTTAAACTAAGTCTTATTAAGATTAAGTAGTCAAGTAGTTAAGTTTAAATAAACAAATTTTTAGAATTTCTTGTGACTGCACCCTGGGACGAGCTTGTTCAGTTCTGTCAGGAGTTTGGAAATTATTTAACAGGTTATCAGAGGCGTCTATTTCCTTATTTTGTCCTCCACGACCATGTTCATGCCTGGAATGTTTTCCGCTATGCCCGTTCACTGCTAGACTCTATGACTTCAGACCCTGCCACCTATGCGGTGATGGGGTGTGCTGCCTATCTTCACGATTGTGGCATGGCGCTTCCACCCCGAGTCATCAATAACCTCCAGTTAAACGAAGAAGACATCGATCCTAGAGTTCTTGACAAGTTGAAGGCCAAGCTGGGATTAAACTACTCCGATTACTTCCGGGGCTCAGTTTTTAGACTACCGAATCAAGACTCTCTCGACGAGCAGGATGCAATGGTTATCCGTATTCTTCACCCGTTTATCAGTGCTGCTTATATTAGGCGTGAGTTTAATGATAAACTAAGTATCAGGTCTCTGACACCAGACACAAAGAAGGATCTTGTCGAAGCAATAGCTACCATTGTGGAGCAGCATTCATCAAGCGTTCAGATCAAGGATCAGGTCAAGATGATAGGCGGCTATAATGTGGATCTGGGATATCTCTCTAGGGTTTTAAGGCTCGCCGATGCTATGGACTTTTCAAGAAAAAGGGCGGAGTTTGTATATGAGGTTCTGCTTTTCGACCTCATACAGGGAAAAAGGATACATGACGTAACCCACTGGGTGTTTAAAATGGCTGTTGAGGATGTCTTTTACATGCCTCTGGGCAAAAAAGTGCAGATAGTCCTTAATGGGAGTGACCCCATTACCTCTAAGGTTCAGCTTTTAGGCTTGTTATTCTTCGAGATCTTCCGAAATTTCATGAAGGATTTTATGACATTCTACAGTAAGTATCCTGTTGGCCTATCGCTCTTATTTAACGGTACTGAGGTAAATTTAGTACTTGAGCTTGCTAATATTAACTCATGTGCCAGCTGCATAGAAACACATATAAGAAGGGACAAGCTTGAACAATTCTTCGAATCTGTTCAACGCAAATCATCTTGTGAATGTGCTCAGACATTGCTTGAAGCTCTGAAGGCGGGTAAAGAGGTATCCTTGTACGACTCGCTAGGACAATTACTGGCCTTCTCGAATATTGACTTTTTCAAAGCGCAGAACCCAGGCTGTCGAAGCGTCATGGATAGTCTCATTAAACTCGCCCTTGAGGAATGCCCTTGTATTCGAAGATTCCTACAAAAGTTTAACCTTGGCTAATCTAAAGTATCTTTCATGCCTTTTTAATCTAGAAAAAGTAAAGAAATATATAATATACAATTTTCTTTAATATATGTGAGTGAGGCTGAAACAATTAAACATATTCGTGTTCAGATTAACAGGATTGTAGATTATTTAAACAAGCCAAGTTGTAGCGTGGGGGCTCTCCGAGGCGAGGTTACGAGTTTGCGGAGCCTTGTGTCAAAGCTATCTAAATCGCCGAGCCTAAAGACTTCCGTCAAAAAAATTTTACAGGAACTACAAGAGGGTATAGAGTCAACCGAGCTCGAGCTTAAAAAAGAGGCTCCTGAGAAAATCATAACAGAGAAAACGGTCAAGGAGCTTGAATTGAGAATCCTAGAATGGAGATCCATCCTTACCCAGGTCGAGGCTTTTATTTCAAAGATTTCAACAGCCCGCGGCTATATTATGACTCTTAAACAACTACTCGTGAAGGGATCCGTTAGTTGGAGTGATATAGAAACACCTCTAAGTCACATTCGATCAAACCTTCTAATACTTAAGGAAGAGTTTCATGGGTGTGAAGCGCTAGATAATCTTTTCAATGAATTCGAAGCTATCCTGCCTACAATCCCGAGGGGGATGCTCCAACAACGCGAGATAGACAGGCTCTCAGCACTCTGTGATGCATGGATAGGACACCTTGATGCAGTCCTTATAGGGTGTTCTCCGAGCGCTCAACCTACTCCCGAGGTCGTTGTGAAGCCTCAACAGGTTATCACCCCTACGGGGAAAAACCTTTATATTGAAGTCGAGGGAGACCGCTTTGGCATCAGTATACCTTCTATGAGTCGTCTTGTTCTCGGCCGCTATGATCCCGGGGGTAGAGACCCTGTTATACCAGGCACGGTCAGTGATGGTTTAAAAATCATGGAAGAAAACGGTAGGATCCTTAAAGTCTTCAATAACGTGATGTGTCGCTGGGGTTGTATGGAGGATGAAGAGGATTGTACTCACCGAGAGCACGTGGTAATTTATAAAGATCCTATTGGAGAGTCAGTCGAAATAAGATTGGCTCCTAGGGCCGTGCTCCCCGTATTATTTAGTTATTCCATTACTGAGTCGCAACGCAGGCTGCGTAGTGGTGAATCTATAAGACTGGGGCCTGGTACCACCCTTTATCTCTGGATAAGCGGGGTTTACGCTGACGTTTTCAGGAAAGACAGACATGTTCCAGTAAAGCTATGGATTGAGGAGGCTGGCACCAGGCGGACTATCCAGCTTTAAATAATAATAAAGGGAAGGCTGTGCCTCCAGTCTTCTCGTGTTAATCCTTCTAGACTTATCTTTTTGTCGTGTATTTGTGTGCTCGACTTTTTGCTCCAATGACTAATTCGGCTTATCGAGGATTAAATTCTGCAGCATGTAGCATATCGGATCAGAACAGAATTCTCTACCTTGAATTTAAAGAAAATAAATTTATTCCTTTAGCAAAATATAAATATAAAGCCGCATAATTCGTATGGATAGAATATGGGACTTAGCCTGAAGGTCCCACAAAAAATCTTCTCCTCGGTCAGGGAAAACGACCTGGGATATTCAATCGCGAAACTTCTCGAACCTCTTGTTTCTAAAAAACTCGAAGAATACAGGTCTCTAAAGGAGGAGAGAGAGAAAACTCAGATGGAAATCATTATGCTCGAAGCCCAGATTCGCTCTACCCGCGCTAGAATCGAGTCTCTGACTCATGAAGCGCCCAGTCTTGAGGGTCGCTTTATGACTTTTATGCTCTCCGGTCTTTTCCTCTTCATCCTCTTCATTTTGTCATTAGTAGCCAAGTCTTCTATTCTTGCCTTTTTCCTTTTCCTCACGTCTCTTATTGCAGTAGGGGCGGGTCTGAGTGCGAAGAGCCGCGCCCGGGAAATGATTGCTGAGGCGCAACGTCTAAACTCGCATGTCTTGACATTAAAAAATATGGTGTCTGACAAACTAGCCAAGCTTAGGGGGATTGAGGCGAGGATTTCTTCTTTTGTTATCCCTGGTGTGAAAATACGGTTTTCCAGGGCGTTTGTCCCGCTAGCTCTTGTGAAGAATCCTTACGGGGAAGGGCATATCCTCTTTACTCCGTGGAGTGAGCCTATCAAAATCCGTGTCCTTTTTGTAAGTAATCCAGGTGCTGTGGAGGAGGCACGTGAAAAACTTCTACTCGGCGAGAACATATATCTTGAGGCTGTGGTTAGAGGGAAGGATTCTGGCTATAAACTCATAGAGGGTTTTAAACGATTGAATTTATGGGAGAGAATTATCGAAAACAGGTCTCCGGAGAGCATCCTCGCAGAGGTTGTTAATGAGTCTCTTCAGGTGTTAAAGGGCGGTATCTCTCAGGAAGAGGAGGGCTTCAGAATAGAACTGCTTGATAGTGAAAGTGTTTCACTACTTCTGAAACTCTATACTATGTCCGACGGCTATGTCTCTGGAGAGGTCTTCTCGCACCTGGTAGATAAAGTTGTAAGCGAGACTAAAAGATTTGACTACGTTGTAGGGGCTGTTGAACAACTTTCATCGTTGGGTTCCTACGTAGAGGAGGCTAAACAGTTTTCCTCTAAAAAAGAGGTCTATGAGAGTATTGTTAACATTGCTGTGAGGGAGATGATAGCGAAAACGATGCCTTTGGAGGAGGAAATGATAAAATTTGGGCTTGTAAACTTCTACTGCAAGAGATGCGCCTCCACGTTATATGACGTTTACTTGCCAAGGCTGGATCTTAAACGTTTCGTATACGATAATATTCTCGGTGGTATCGATAAGGATACAGATATAGTGTCGCCTGACCCCCTTGTAGAGGAAGTTGTAAGGAAGGGATGGGAGGATATTGAGAAAAGCGTCAATGCTTCACTGCCACTACCCGGAGTTACAGGTGATGAGTCTAAGAAGGAGTTCGAGGAGAAATATCTAAGAGCCCTAATGATTTATTCTCTTCCTCTGACCGGAGCAGACGAGCACATTGAGTTTACGTGGAGCTCCGTGTTTCAACCTCCTTCAGTAAGATGTAGAAGGTGTGGACGAGTCTTAAGTGAAGAGGATCGTGAGTCCTTGTGGATGTTGCAGTTGCCAGCCATAAAGGGTTATATAGCGGTTCTAAGCGAGAAGACGAGAGACCTGCTCGAGAAAAGCTCCGAAATAATAACCTCTGTGAACAACGCTAGGTTGCATAAGGATCAAAGAAAGACTGCTGTAGGAATTTACAGGCAGATATCCGAGGAGTACCAGCGAGAGCTTTTACACTTGGAGCGCGAGATATCTGAGGCCGAATCCCAGCTTAACGGTGTTAAAAAGGTTATGGGGGTTATACTGATGTCTGAGGCTACTCAGGATCTATTGCAGTCAGTGGCGGCAAAGGATCCCGTGCTTGTAAAACAAATCCGAGATATTATTTCCACTACAGATATGAGGTGAGCCTAATGAGTAGTGCCAGTAGTATTGAAAGGGAGATTGGCCGTCTCGAAAGTGTGATCGATAGGCTGTTAGATGAGGTTAGAAATCTGCGAGGAGACGTACAAGATTTATCTAAGCTTATAGGTGTCAAGCTTGGCGAGGTTAGTTCCGAGCTTGCACGGACGAGGCTCGACCTATCTGCGAGACTGCTTCTCGTAAGCACGACTTTAAGCCTTACAAGCTACATAACAGCAGTTGCTAGGCTTGAAGCTCTGAAGAAGTTTTCAGCCGAGCTGAACAAAAGGGTGCCTGAAATAGTAAGGATGTATCGGGAAAAGATACTCGAGATACTGCAGGACTATCTCTCGGCAGCTAAACACTTCTTTGGACAATTTGTACGTAGAGCTGAGCTGGACTTCCAGCTTATGCGTGAAGCTATTAATCTGGAGAAAACCGTTTCAGAGTTCTATAAGAGATTAAGCCCTGAGTATGTGGATGCTGAGCTTGTCAGTCTAGTCGTTGACGAGGACACTGAGCGAAGAGCCCATGCCATAAAGGAGATAGCCTCACGGCTTGAGGAGGCGAGAACACTTCTAGAGGAGGCGAGCATGCTGAGACATAATTTCCAGCAGATGCTAGAGCGGTACTCCTTTAGAGGAATACCCAGCGAAGAGAACACGATATTACTGGTACCAGTACTCAAGGCGGAAGCTCAACTAAATGGAGTATTTGAATCGAGAATAATAGCTCCCAGCGAGGACTGGGAGAAAGAGACAAAGCTGACCAAAAGCTTACAGTCATACGCTTCTAGCGTCCCAACATGGGAGGATATCGAGATAACGCAGGATAACATTGCTGAAGCCAAAAAAATCCTTCTAAATCTTGCCAAGTCACCGGATGAAAAGGATTTGATAGAGAAGATGAGCATAGGGGTGTTGTAGCTTGCCAGGCCTTTTAGAGAGAAGGTTTCCCACTAGCGAGAAACTAAGCTATGATTCATCTAGTGATGTTGTACATCTAATAGGCGGTTACAGAGGTGCCGAACCTATCGTCGGAGTCAGGGCTATTGACGTGGACTCTGATGTTGTTCAAGTGGGAGATGTTTGGGTTCTCGACACAGCTTCGCTGAGAGGAGACCTGGTTCTTAAAGGAAATATAATAGCTGGGAATGCTATAAATTTGGATGTTACAAGTGGAAACATTGCTGTAATAGGCGATATGGGGGCTTTAGGGGACTTGGAGGGTAGCGGCGTAAAAATCCAAGGGGAAAAAGGAACAGTAATAGTTTTCGGAAATATTTTTGCCAGGAGTATAGTAATAGACGCCCCCTCAATAATCCTCGGAAACATATCTGTTTTCAGTGAACTAAAAATCTCAGCACCATCCATAGTCCTCGGAAGAGTATTAGTAGGGACACGTAATGAGCGCGGACATGCATATATAGAAAGGTCTACGATTTTTCAGCTATACGTACACGGCAACATCGAGATTGGTAAGAAAGCAACCGTAGTTTTACCTGTGATAGCTTCTGTTGGCGGATCCCTGAGTCTCCAAGAAGACCTCGTCCGAGTTCTAAGCTTTCCTTGCGTATTTTGTGCAGAGACACGAAACCCGTTTCTATGCGAACACTACTTTAAAGGCTCTTGCCCGTTGAGCTCTAAAGGCGAAGGATATGACTATTTAGCGAAGTACGACCTGTCTAAGGTGAAGGAAAGAGAGTATCTGAGCTGGTATTGGCGAGCCTCACCACTAATGGTCTTCCAGAACGTCTTGGCTAAAAAACTCTATTATTCCTCTTTGAAGTTTTCTAAATCCTTGAGGTTGGATATTGGTAAGAAGGAGATCAACGGCATCCCACTCGACCAGCTACCCTCATACGTTCTTGAACAGGTTTTATTAATTACTAGGGGGGAAGTTAAAGGATCTTTTGAGGAGACGAAGCAGGAGCTTTTTAAGACGATTGAAGAGTTTTTCAAATCAAGGGGAGAATCCTTCATTAAATGTCCACATTGTGGGATGCCGAATCCCGCCTCTGGTAAAGTTTGCGTGTATTGTGGTAAGGAGCTAGTGAAGTGAGATGCTAGAGCTTTCACCAACAAGTGTTTTTAACTTGGACAGCTCCATACGCCAGATAGTGTGTAAAGGAAGTTTTTGTTACATCCTAACGAACAAGTCAATTTATTTTCATGATGGGATTCCTAGGAAAGTATCTGAATGGCAAGGGCATCTGTTGGCAGCTGCTCCTTACAGGGATGAGTTCATAATAGTCTACGCCGACAAGGAGAATGTCATTTTGAAAATTGTAGATGGTATTTTAAAAGAGAGGAAGATTCTCACAAAAATAGACGGTGGAGTTGTGTCCTACCCCTTTATAGCGTTATGGGGTCCAGAAAAGGGCCTCCTTCAAGGTAAGCTTTACGTTCTCCGTGAGGATAGAGAGTATCACCTTGATTTTCCACGCATACTCGGGGTAACTCCTGGGGGGAGTTCTTTGTACGTATTGGACGTTGGGGGTAATCTAACCAGGATCAATTTTTATGAGGATAACTGGAGTAAACAATGGGCTTTGAAGGTCGGTGGCAATTGTAAACAATTACTCTTCCATGAAGGTCGCCTTGCTTTGACGTGTGGCTCAAGACTTCTCTTGCTTGACTCCGCAAGCGGTGAGATGCTGTTCGAGAAACAGCTCATAGGTAAGAAATTAGCTTGTTCAGGAAGAACCATTATCAACTGGGATGTCGAGAGTTCAAGAATAAAGCTTGTGGACATTGAGAGCGGGGCGGAAAGAGAAACGGAGCTCGAACCCATCTTCGGTGTCTTTGTGGGAGAAAAGATAATAGTTCTTTCAAGGTGGAAGTTAATGTTTATCTCGGATACTGGGGAGATAATTGACACTGTTTTATTACCAGTACCACTCACCGAAAATATTGCTCTTCGCAATGAAGTTTTCCTTTTCTCTCTCCGTGAATGGCTTTTCGAAGCTTCTATGAGAGATCCCAATATAAATGTGAAGCTCCTAAGAATTTCTCGAAAGGAAGGAGCCCAAGAAGTCGAAGTCGAAGTTAAGGCTACGAGACCTTCAAGCCTACAACCTCTTTCCGGAGCAAGGGCGACAATAGCCTTGGGAAGCACTTCCGCCTCATTAGTACTTGACAGCAAGGGTGTCGGCAGAGCGACTCTTAGGCTGGAGCCAGGTGTACAAAGGGTAACCGTTAATCTCGAAGGCTCGATCAGCATAGGGACAAAGGAAATTTCTAAAAGCGTAGTCGTGACACATGATGTGGATGTACCCGAGCTTCCGGAGGGAGTTCGAGTTTCTCCTGGGGACATCTTAAATCGAAAGCTTATTTTACAGACCCGTTTAGGGGAAGGTGGCTTCGGCACCGTTTACAGAGCAAGAGACATTGTTACAGATAGACTTGTAGCCGTTAAGATACCCCATCCTTACGTTGCACCGGAGAAAATATTGGGAGAATTTGTTACTGAGGCCCAGAAGATGGCTGAAATCTCTCGAAGACTTAACAAGAATGCAAAAAACGTAGTCAATATTTATGATGCTGGACTTTATCAGGTGGAAGACATTACATGGAAAAACAAGGGCCAAGTTCTGGCAATAGTCATGGAGTACTGTGAGAAAGGATCCATGCGATCCTTGCTTGAGGCTGGAGGTATACGGGAACCATTAGTGATGGCTAGGAAACTTGGAGAGAAAGTAATGTCTCTGAATAGAGAGGGCATAGTCCATGGAGACTTAAAACCTGAAAATATACTACTTTCTGAGGATAACCTTCTACTTTCAGACTTTTATACGGCTACATTCCTCGAGAAGTTTGACACAATCAAGAGATATAGGAAGCTGGCATTTACTGAGGGATATGCCCCCCCAGAGCTAGTTGAGAGAGGCGAAATAAGCATGAAAACTGACGTATACTCCTTCGCTGCGATTATTGTCGAAATGTTGACTGGATATTTGCCAGCCCCCGATTCACTGCCAGCACCTCTGCTGGAGATGAATTTAGAGCCAGCATTTTTGAAAATCCTGAAACAAGCACTATCATCAAACCCCATACTAAGACCCGAAATTCAGGAGTTGGTTGACTACCTTTCTCGCCAGGATTAAGCATTAAAATTTCA